>SUVZ01000063.1 GCA_015061765.1 Lentisphaerota bacterium | reverse complement strand
AAGACCATGCCTGCCAGGGATGACGGCGGAGTGTTTTTCGCGTCTTTGCGTCAGCGCACCTCTGAGCTTGCGTCTATCACGCAGCGGAATGTCGTGCGGTACTACGGTTGTTTCATGATTCAGGAGGCGTTCGCGGAACTCCATGTGGTGGTCATGGAGTGTCTTTCCGGCGAGAGTCTCAAGAGCCGTCTTGTGCGCGAGCATGGCGGATTGGATGCCGATGTGTCCGTGCACATCGCAGAAGGGATCGTGAACGGTCTTGCCGCCGCTGCCGAGAAAGGCATCTGCCACCGTGACGTCAAGCCGGGCAACGTGTTTCTCTGCCATGGCGGAGAGGTGAAGCTGATCGATTTCGAGGTGGCGAAGGTGGAGGGCGGCTCCGTGACGCCGTCTTCCGGAAAGATGGTCGGTTCGTACGACTATATGGCTCCGGATTTCACCGATACGTCGTTCGCGGGAGACGTCCGGTCGGACATATTTTCCGCCGGCGTTGTCATACATGAAATGATGACCGGGACGCTGCCTTACAGGAGGACTGATGAAGCCGTATCCCGGACAAAGGCGGATTTCGATTTTCTCGCCCGTTGGACGCGTGATGAACACGGCGCATACCCTGCGACCTCCATCTCCGTCTCTCCGCGCATACGTCGTCTGGTGGCTCATTCGGATGAACTTTTCAGCCGCTCACTTGCGCCGGAGCGCAGGATGCGCTTTGCCGATTACGGAGAGATGCGTTCGGCGCTGAAAGCGGTGCGATTCCGCGATCTTCGCGTCGAGAACCGGGCGTACCGGATATTGCAGTATGTAGGCAAGGGCGGATTCGGAGAGGTGTTCAAGGCGCGTCTGCGTTCGACCGGCGAGCTGGTCGCCGTGAAGCATCTGCTAAATCCCGACTATGCCGACAGGTTCTACCGCGAGGCAAAGATCATGTCGCAGCTGCAGGATCCCTGCTTCGTGCGGTTTCTGGATTTCATGGTGATGAGCCATTCCAGCAACAGGAGTGCTTTTATAATCATGTCGTTCCTTCCTGGCATGCCTGGCAACTCGCTGAAGGATGCCGTGAGGAATTCTTCAGGCGGACTGCCCCGCGAGGATGTGTTGACGGCGTTTGTGCGCTATGCGCATGGTCTTGCAGTGATGCACTCTCGCGGCATATACCACAGAGACATCAAGCCTTCAAACCTGTATTTCCCCGAAGGCCGTCCTGGTGATTCGGCTATCATGGATCTCGGTATAGCCCGTGACGTGAACGGAACCGTCACCACCGGGAACGTGCCCGGCACGTTCGACTACATGTCGCCGGAAGTGGTAACGGCAAAGAGTCGCGGCGAGGCTGCGATGGATATCTATGCTCTCGGACTGTGCATGTATGAAGCTCTTACCGGCAAAACCGCCTATCCGCGCCTTCCGAGAGGAAGCGCCGCTTATGCGCAGTTCTTCCGACGGGCGCAGACTCTCGAAAAGCCCGTGTTCGACTCGCCTGCCGTTGCTGACGATGCGCGTCTTCTTAAGCTGCTTGTGCAGATGACGGAGCCAGATGTTACGCGCCGCCTCTCCAGTGCAGCTGATGTGGAACGTCGCCTGCGCTCACTTGCCGGGATCGATTTCCCCGATGGGGATGCGGAGACAATGGGGACTACCGTGAACTCCTTTTCTGGCATTGAGCTGTCACAGACGATTACTGTTAAGGTAGCATCGGATGCAGAAAACGTGAAGCACAGACAGAAGGGTTCAAGGGTGGAACGTATCTGTCGGCGTATATTGATGCTTCTTACGGTTATGTCATGCGTTGCCGTGGTGTTGGCCGTGCATATCAGGCGTCCGGATATCACTGCTGAAATCTCGCACGGGACAAAGGCACTGATGCGCAGCGCGAAGGAACGGGTTCTCTCGCTGCTTCCATCCGCCGCAGACAAATCACCGGTAGGGCGCGTTGTCCCCAACGCGCCGCCGGTCGCAGATAATGCGCCGATGGTCACAGATAAGCAGCCGGTTGCAGATAGGCCACCAGTTGCTGACAAATCGCCGGTAGGGCGCGTTGTCCTCAACGCGCCGCCAGCCGCCGATAAGGCTTCGGTAGAACGCATTCCCACCAATGCGCTTCCAGAGAATGTCACTACTCCTGAAGGTGTGCGCATTATGCGCGAAAGCCTCAAGCTGAGCGCTGTGCTTGAGCCTGTGGAGTTTCGTCGCAACCGCATAGACGATGCTGAACGCATGCTGAAGCGAGGAGTCGAGTCAGGGGTTGTCTCCCGAAAAGATGCCGAGCTTGTGATGAAGAACATTGAAGCGGAGAAGGGGAAGATCGTGTTTCGCGTCATCAACAGGAGCGACCGGGAAGTTTCCGTTGGAAATGTGCGGATGAAGCATGGTGAAAAACGTGTTTTCGTGTATCCTGGTTCCGTTCCGGCGGATATGAGGATCGGCTGTACCGGATTTGTCCCTGTGAGGATCGGCGACGATGCGGACGGCAATACCATTCGGATCACGCCGGACTGTCTCAAGTTGGAGAAGGTGTCGGTCACGGTTCCCGTTCTGGAGAAAGGGGTTTCTTGCAGGATAGATGATAAGGTGGTTGCCGCCGGCGTTGTCAGGCTTATGCCTGGTGCTCATGAATGCATGTATACGCGGCCAGGTTTTGCGCCGCAGTCGATGCCGTTTTTTGTGGAGATGGCGAAGCCGGTCAAATTGCCCGCTCCGCTTCCATGGACGGAAAAAAGGTGAAATCACGGCAATGTGGAATGACGGTAGAGAGGAAGGTGCATGTTGATGGATGATGATTTCATAAACGCGGGCGAATCCGCCGAGCCGTTCTCCCCGGGGGATCGCTTCATGGGGTATGTGATTGAGCGTCGCATCGGGCGTGGCGCTGCGGGAGATGTGTATCTTGCTCGGCACGCGATGTTGGATACATTGTATGCGATAAAGGTGCTGACGGCATCCGAGACCGTCATGGACGGGGAGATGGCGCGGCGCTTTGTGCGCGAGGCGAAGATTGCCGCGCGCATACAGCATTCCAATCTCGTGCGCGTGCATGACGCCGGATATGATGAAGCAAAGAACGTCTATTATTCCGTCATGGACTACATGGGCGGCGGAACGCTTCGCGACAAGATAGCTTTCGGGGGGCCCATTCCCGTGTTGGAAGCGGTTGAGATAGTGCGTTGCATTGCCTCGGCATTGGATGCCGGAGCCCGAATGGGGCTGGTGCACCGCGATCTCAAGCCCGAAAACATTATGTTTTCGGAAAGCGGAATCGCAAAGCTTGTCGATCTGGGGATTGCGAAGGTCTGCGACGAAGATTCCCTGCATACTCGTACCAGCGCCTCTTTCGGCACGCCGGCATATGTAGCCCCTGAACAGGCTATGGACGCATCGAAGGTGGATTCGCGCGCTGACATCTATTCGCTTGGCGTGATTCTGTTCGAGATGCTTTGCGGACGGCGACCATATGTCGGTGACACGCCCATGGCGATCATTTCGCAGGTCATCAGCGAGGAACCCATACCGGATGTTAAACGGCTCAATCCCGATGTCCCGAACTGGGCAGCGGCGTTGGTGCTCAGGATGTGCGCCAAAAATGTCGATAAAAGAATCGCCTCTGCAGATGAATTGCTGCAGATCATTGACACCTATCTTCACAAGGGCCACGAATCGGCGGACTATTCCTCAATACCGGACAGAAATTCCATTCCGAGTGTGAGTGATTTTCTTGCGGATCCTGAAGTGAGTGCAGACATTTCAAGGGTGCGAAATCGACGGAATGCATTTATGCTCAGGTTGCTATTGACTACAGGGCTTGCTATCGCTATAATTATCGCGATTATGTTTTTAGTTTAGTAAGTTCGTAAACTCGAAACTGCTGGTGTTCAATCAATGGTTAAAAAATCAACAAAGGAAAAATAAAAAGAGAATGAAAACTAAAATCAAAAAAATCGTGATGTTTCTTGCGGCTATATCGGTTGTATCTGTGCTCTCGGCTGATGACGCTGAAAGCGAAAGCACTTTTTATACATCAATGGGAATTCTTCCGGTCAGATATCTTGAACTCCCCGGACCGGATGTCAATGTGAAGATGTTGCGTTTGAATCTTTTGGCTGGGTGTCACAAATCCATGTATGGATTGGATGTTGGAAGCGTTGGCAACTGGACTACTGGTGGATCTGGCGGAATTCTTCTTGCTGGTGGTTACAATGTCTGCCAGAAGAAATGCTGCGGCCTTCAGCTCTCATGCGTGAATTTTACCGAGGATGCGCACTACGGAATGCAGATGGGCGTTGTTGATATGACTTGGGGTATCCGCGGCCTTCAGCTGGGTCTGGTGAATGTGACTAGTGAAGGCGCAGGGATGCAAATCGGTCTTTACAACGTTGCGGAGGATTTCAGCGGACTTCAGCTTGGGTTGATAAACATGAATATAGCCTCCCCGATGATGATGATGCCGATCATGAATGTATGGTTCTGAAAAATGAGGATGATGTAAATGAAGAGCGTGAGTTTTTCTGTATGTGCTGCGGTTCCCGTGCTTGTTCTGCTATCGGGATGCTCCACTCCTGATATACTGCGTGAACCTAAGGATATTCCGGCGCTGGTCAACTCGTATGAGATTCCTGGGCTCCGTGCGCACACCGGCAATGTGCCTGTGATCATTGATCTTGCGGAGTGCGTTGATTATGCCGTGATGTCGAGCGATGGGTTTTCCGGGAGATCAAGCATCGCGGGGCGCTTCCCCGTGCGTGAATTGGTGAACCGTGAATTCAACAAGGTCATCGCGGGAAATTTCCGCATGGCTCTCCCCGACGAACACCCGAAGCTTGTATTCGAGATCGATTCGGAGCGTATCATCGTGAAACGCAGCTGGTCGAAGATAAAATGCGACATGGTTTTTTCCGTGAAGCTTGTCGATCCGGTCAGTACGGACAGGAAACCATATTTCCACAAGAAGTACCGGATGCAGTCGACTGGTGTCCATAAGGACAAGGAGGAGGTTCCTGTTTGCGTTTATGCTGAGATACAGAATTTCGCCCGCATGTTCCTTGAGGATATACCGAAGGCGCATAATGGCACCTTGATTACCAGAATCAAGGAACTGGGAGTTGAGTTGGATTGAAAAGAAAGGGAAAAACAATGAACAGAATCAAGAAATTTGGCGCCATGCTGGCAGTTGGTGCATCTTTGGCTGGTTGCATGTCCAGCCCGCTTACCTACAGTGCATCTTCGATTCCGGTGGAGCAGGGGAAATATTCCGTACTTGCCGAGGATGTCACAGGCACGAACACGCAGGTAAGCTGGCTTTTCTTCACATTCGGACTGGGCGGCTCCGGACAGCGCCATGCCTTGGCTGATGCTTTGGAGCAGGTGCCGGGAGCCGATGCGCTCGTGGCGATGTCTGTCGATACGGAGTTCTTCATGCTGGTTCCGTTTGTTCTGCCGAGCTTCTACACAACCCGCGTTTCCGGAACCCCGGTAAAAGTCAATTCGGGTAATTGAACCCGGTCGGTCAGGTTTTGGACAAGAATCTGCACATAGGATGCTTTCGCACTGTTTCCGACCTCAAGTCTGGGGTCGGAAGTCAGGGCGCGGTGTACAAGGCTGTCTGCGAACGTGATGGATTTGCCGGCGTCTCCGTCGGCGCCGTAGTTGCGTTGAAGGTCATGCCTGTACACGATGCGGGCAGAAGTCTTTTTCGTCGGCTGAAAGAGCGGACGGATGAGTTGCTTCGCATCAATCATCCCAATGTTGTCCGGTATCTTGGATGCTTCAGGGAAAGCACTCCGTTCAACGATATCCATGTCGTTGTGCTTGAGTATCTTGAAGGCGAATCGCTTAAGGATAAGCTTCTCCGCTTCCCTTGTGGCCTCGATGCAGATGAGGCTCTTCGCATAGGTCAGGGCGCTCTTGCGGGGCTGACGCACATCTGCTCGCTCGGAATGGTCCATCGCGACATCAAGCCTGGAAATATTTTCCTGTGCGCTGACGGCGGCGTTAAGCTTATCGATTTCGAGGTTTCCCGCCAAGACAACAATGCCGCGACCACTACCGGCGGCAATCTCATAGGCACTTTCGACTACATGGCTCCGGATTTCACCAATTCGGATTTCCGTGGAGATGAGATATCTGATGTCTTCAGTTTTGGAGTCTGTCTGCATGAAATGCTGACGGGGCGTACTCCGTATCGCCGCCAGCCGGGAGATGACTCTCAGGCGAGTTTTGCGTTCCTTTCGCGATGGAGCCATGCAGAGGACAGTATATCGCCGATCAAGATCAGCAGCCGTGTGAACAAGGTTCTTTCGGGAGCCACGGAGATGCTGGCGAAGGCGTTGCAGGAGAAGCGCAGTGACCGGACGCAGTCATTTTCAGAGTTGGCAGAATATTTCCGGCGGATCCGATACCGGGAGCTGTCGCACGGCGATGATACGTGGCGGCTTCTGCTGTATGTCGGGCGTGGAGGGTTCGGCGAGGTTTTCAAGGCGAGAGATGTTCGCACAGGACGGCTTGTCGCGATAAAGCATCTGCTGAAAAGCGGATATGCCGACCGGTTTAGGCGAGAGGCCAAGGTGATGTCTAAACTCGCCGACTCGTGCTTTGTGCGGTTCCACTCGTTTTTCGAGGTTGGGATAGGCGGCGCGGATTCGGCTTTCATCGTCATGGAATATCTTGATGGAATGCCCGGACTTTCTCTCCGGGATGAAATCAAGCGTTCTTCAGGGGATCCGCTTCCGCGAGAGACTGTGCTGACGGCGTTTGCGCGGTATGCGCACGGATTGGCGGTTCTGCATTCCAAGGGACTCTTCCATCGGGACATTAAGCCTTCAAATCTTTATTTTCCTGTCGACGGGATGTCCAAGGCCGCGATAATGGATTTTGGAATAGCGCGGGACTCCAGAGGCACCGAGACCATCGGCAACGTGCCAGGTACGCTCGACTACATGCCGCCGGAGGTGGTTATCGATGGTTCGCGCGGTGATTCGGGGATGGATGTGTATGCTTTGGGGTTGGCTCTCTATGAAGCGCTCAGCGGAAAGATGGCCTATCCTCGTCTTCCGGATGGTGCTGCGGGCTATCGCGTTTTCTTTGAGCGGGCTCAGAACCGAACACCGCCTAAATTGGATTCATCGGCATATTGTGACTTGCCGGAGCTGGTGAAGTTGGTTGAAGGCATGACGGATCCGGATCCTGCACGGCGCATAAAGGATGCAGCCTTGGTCGAGCGGCGGCTGTCCGCTTTGCTTGAACATGAGAGGGACTCAAACGGGGAGCGTCTGTCGGACGGATTTCTGGGCGGAGTGGATGCTGCGGAAAATGAGCCGATGGAGGATGATCCTGAGACCTCTGCAACGGTGGCGCCCGATGAGGAGGCTTTGGCGAAACTCAGCCGAGATGCGGCAGAGGAGCGGCGGAGGTCGGTTCGTAAATCTGCTGTGACTGCGCTGCTGTCGGTTGTTGCGGTGTGTTCAATTGCTGTAGGCGGATGGGTTGCCTACCGGCATATCGAAAAGAAGAAGGCTGAAGCCGCTGAACTGCAGCGCAGGGAAGCGGCGAGAATCGCAGAAGAGAAACGCATCGCGGAGGAAAACGCCAGACGGGAGGCTGAGGAGCGTCGCAAGGCGCAGGCCGCGAAGGAGGAAGAGGAGAAAAGGATTCAGGAAGAGCGGAGGCGGAAGGCTGAGGCTCAGCAGAAGGCTTTAGAGGAGGCGTTGCGCCGGGTGGAGGCAGAACGCTTGGCTCGAGAGGCCGCGGAACGCAAGGCGGCTGCTGAACGCAAGGCCGAAGAGGCACGCAAGGCTGCGGAGATGGCGCGGTTGGAGGCGGAGAAGGAACGGTTGCGTCAGGAGAGGGAGCGGTTGGCTCGTGAAAAGGCGGAGCGAGAGGCTGCAGAAGAGCGCAAAGCTGAAGAGGAACGCAAGGCCGCTGAGTCTAGACAGGCCGCGGAGAAAGCCAGACTCAAAGCGGAAAAGGAAAAAAGAGAGCGACAGTTAAGGTCCGAAGAGGAAGCGAAGCGCAAAGCCAAGGAAGATGCCGCCCGTAAGGCTGCGGAGGCGGCGAAAAGCAAAGCCCAGATCCAGACTGTAGGCGGCAAGGTTGATGAGACGGCGCGGAAAAGGGAGTTGGCCAAGGCTGCGGCTAGAAAGAAACTGGCTGAGATGAAAGCTGAGCTTGATGCGTATAAGGTTGAGTATGAACGCAAGCGAGCGGCGGCGTTGAAGCCAGGTGCGAGGGAGGATCCCAACGCTCTTGATCGTGAATGGTACATGCGCCTCCGAAAATACCGTCAGTTCAAAAAGCGGGTCGAAGCATTGGATAAATAATATCACTGTCTGCTCGCAAGGGAGGGTGAAATGGCACTCAGAGAAATCAAGAAGCTGATGAAGAACGGTGATTTTGCGAAAGCGGATGCCGAACTTAAAGCGATTGTAGAGTGCGAGCCTGGAAATGTACAGGCGAAGCTTCTGTATGGCACATGCCGGTTGTTGCTTGGCGACGAAGATACTTTTCGCAAGATTCATGATGAAGTTGAGCCGCGCATATCATTCGAAAAAGATGTTGAGGTTATTTCGGCATGGCGGAAATATTCACGCCTGTTGAAATGTCTATTGGCTGGCGCATTGGTGCTTGGTGCAACGGCAACTGCAACCTGTTATCTTGTCAATGATTTCCAAGGACCCATGGAGACTCTTCATAATGTACTTTATTATGTAAACCCTCCTAAACTTGAGAGTAGTCGTGATAGGATTAGAGATACTCTTTATGCATGTCCTCCAGAATACAGGTTAAAAAAGGATCCGGCGGAGGAGGTCTATGCAACAATACAATAAGTCACTTTTCTCGGCGGTGGTGGAAATCACGAACCGCTGCAACTTGCGTTGCCCGCATTGCGCCTCTGATTCCGGCTGTGCGCGTGAAGACGAGATGTCGCTTGACGAAATGAAGCGCGTGGTTGCCGATCTTCGTATTCTTGGATGTCGTGAATTTACGATGCTTGGCGGAGAATTCCTGTTGCGTCCGGATTGGTATGAGCTTGCCAAAGCGGTGAAGTCTGAGGGCATGGAGCTTCAGCTTATCACGAACGGACTGCTTGTGTCTCCGGAGACAAGGAAGCTTTTCAAGTCCCTTGATCCCCAGACGGTCGGTGTCAGTATAGATGGTGCTACGCCGGAGAGCTATCTTGCGGTGCGCGGAGTTGACGGATTCGGGAAATGCCGTCAGCTTCTGAACGACCTTGCTTCGGATGGATTTCGTCAAGTGAGCGCAATCACCACGTTCAACGCGAAGAATCTCGGAGACTTCGACCGGTTTGTCGAGATGTTCATCGACACTGAAATTGTCTGGCAGGTGCAGATGGCTCATAAGGGCGGAGAGCGTTTCCCGGAAGATTTGCTGATGAGCCGCAGTCAGTACGAGTGGTTCTCGTCGAAGGTGACAGATGCTTTGTATGATTTGCATGGACGACTTAAAATACAGGTGATGGATGATTTCGGATATTTCCCGATGACTCCTAAACTGCGCTTTATCTGTCAGCGCTGGGGAGGATGCCAAGCGGGTCAATCGGTGATCGGCATCCGTGCAAACGGCGATGTGCTGCCGTGTCTTTCTCTCGGTGGACAATTTGTTGAAGCCAATCTGCGGAAGCGTCCTCTTGTGGATATCTGGCGTGATCCGGATTCGTTTTCGAAGTTCAGGAACAAGAGTCTGCAATTGACCGGCAAGTGTGCAAAGTGTCCTTTCGGCGAGAAGTGCAAGGCCGGATGCAGTGCGATGGCTCTTTCCCAGACTGGTACGCTTACTGAGACGACATTCTGTGTCAGACAGCTTGAGCAGGAGCGCATATTGAAAGATCTGTTTGATTGCATATAATGAGGGATTGAAATGAAGCTTGATGAAATCAAAAATTTGATTGAAAACGGCGATATTGTGAAGGCTGATGCTGAACTCAAGGCAATTGTCGAGCGTGAACCAGACAACACTCAGGCGAAGCTTCTGTATGGTACATGCAGGCTGCTGCTTGGCGATGAGGATGTATTTCGTAAGATTCATGAAGAAGTTGAACTGCGCATGGCATTCGAAAAAGATCGCGATACAATCTCGGTCTGGAAGAAATATTCGCGTCTCTGGGAATGGTTGGTGGTTGGGGCATTGGTGATAGGGGGCGCAGTAGTTTACTTTGGCTGGGACGCCAAGATCCAGATGGACCACCAGAAATCCATAACGATGTTATATGCTGGCCCTAGATATATTGAAAAGGGAAAGTATGAGACTGATGTATCGGAGAGGAAATCTTTTGTTGGATTAGCTGATACGGAAAGGCGTAAACCCGTTAAATCAGTCAGACCTGTTGCGGTTCGTTTGAAAGAAGCGGTGAATAGGGCTGATGTAGAGGCGGTGCGTAAACTGATAGAGCAAAATGAAACGGAACTAAAAAAGGCGGATGTGACCTTTGATGATATATTCCGGCGTTTTGATGGGAGTTCTCGTCAAATGGAGATTGTCAGGTTGCTGGATGAAAAGGGCTTTAAGTTGCCGTTCAGGGATGTTGAGCTTGCTAAAGTGTTTTATCGCAAATCGATAACGGATTCAACCGTTACGAATGCAGTTGGATACCTGATCGATAAAGGGGCGGATGTAAATGAAGTGGACTTCTTCGGGAATACGCTGCTCGCCAATCTTTGTGATGACAATCACCATAAGAAAGATCTGGTTTATGTTGTCAGATTTCTTCTTGAAAAAGGTGCTGATCCGAATTTAGGGAAAAAGCCGCCATTGTTGGCGCTTACTGCGTCTCATAGATATTCGCCCTATGCTAAAGAGACCATAAAGCTGCTTCTTGAAAAGGGGGCGAATGTTAATGTTGAGGATTCGTTCTTCAATCGAACCCCGCTGGAAAATGCCGTGAAGGGGATTTGCGATATAGAACTGGTTAAATTGCTTGTAGAGCATGGTGCGACGATAACCGACGAGATCATCAAACGGGCAAGGAGACGCCCAGAAGTTCAAAAATATCTTCTTGAAAAATCCGGAAAGACGGAAGCTGACATCTATCCGCAAAGAAAGTCGAAAGTTAAGTTTGATAGCTCATCGGAAAAGAAATTTGATGGGAAAGTAAGGGGGGCTCCATAGTTCGGAAATGACCATTCGCATAAAATACATGAAGAGATGGAGCGGCATATGCGTGAAGTGCGGGAATTCCATGAGAACCGCAAGCCCGGCGAGCGATTTGATCATGACCGGTTGCGCCAGATTCATGATGAACACCACCGCAGAATGCGGGAATTGCACAATGGGATGTGAGTAGAAAGGAAATAATCAAATGACGATTGGAAAACTAAAAAAAAAACGTACTGTTGCAGAGCATAGGTTTGGCTATCGTTATTATATCTGGATGTTTGGTGGGTTATTTCGTTCAATGGGGTGTCAAGAGAGGCCAGAAATATAACCATTGATTGTCTGCTCAAAGCACGATATCATTCTCCTTTGTGCTCTTTTGGCTTTCATTTGTGCATTCTTTTTTGTTTGGCGATGGGAAATTATACACATTATAGAGGTCGGCACAACGCATCCTTTTTATTAACTTCAAGGCCATACATCATGAAAGATTTTGGTTTTTATCTTGTGATGACAAACCCCGTAGTCGGCTACGCAAAATGCGCAGAGGCAGCAGTAAAAGCGGGCGTCAAGATCATCCAGCTGCGCATGAAGCATGCTTCGCGGGAAGAGATTCTCCGCGAGGCTCGTGAAGTCAGGCGCGTCACTTCGGGAACGGATACGCTTTTCATCGTCAATGACGATCCTGACATCGCATCCGAGGCCGGCGCGGACGGCGTCCATGTCGGGCAGGACGATCTGCCTCCGTCCGAAATTCGAATGCGTTATCCTAATCTGCGGATAATCGGCCTTTCCACCCACAACATCAATCAGGCGTGCGCATCCACATCCCAGCCGATAGACTACATTGGAGTCGGACCAGTGTATGCCACGCCGACAAAGGACATTCCCGATCCAACGCTTGGGCTTGCGACGATGGGCGAAATGATCGCCGCCGCCGCGCATCCTGCTGTCGCCATCGGCGGCATCGATCTGAAGCGGTTGCCGTCAGTCATCGCAGCTGGCGCCCGGAACTTCGCCGTCGTTCGCGCAGTCTGCCGAAGCCCCACACCATACGATGAAATCCAAAGATTCATGACACCGCCCCGTTCATATCCCAAATAGCAAGAACTGGAGATAATGAAACCTACCACAAATTGCATGTGTTTTTGTCGGCTCTTGGTACAACCGCTTGTGCTTGGTTGCGTCAACTGCATAACCAGTTAGCAAGAATCTTTGTCAGCCGCTGTCAACGGTTTAAAGGCAAAATGGTTTAAGGGTAGGACTGTTTAAAAGCGGCGTTGTGGCCGTCATCCTACATTCATGGCATCTTTCGTCCGTTCTCAAATTCCCATCCAAACAGAATTCTCGCGACTACGCCCCTGAAGCATGAACTGGTTTGGCATTCCAAATCACCTTCTTTCGGGACTAGGCTTCAGCCGTGCACAGATGGCGTTCTCCGGAATTGCGTCTTTCCGGATTTGCCCCTGCAATCCACTTTGAAGGTGCTTCCGGTTTTTCTCCTGCAATGCGTATGGATGGAACTGCCTGAAACGTGGGCGTGGAATGGATGCCACTAAACGGCTAATTGATGGGATTTGCCCTGACATTTAGATTGCAGGGATTCCTTTACACAGCGAATCGGTGAATTATGCCTTGCAATACGCGAGGATGGTGTGTAATTGGGGTTTATCCGGATCTCCAGCTGCGCCGCAAGAGACACCTCTGTCCCCTCGCACGCCTTCAGAATCTCCCTTGTCAGAATCTCCGCCGAAATCTCCTTCTTGGCAGACTCCTTCACTATTGCCCCTGTCCGCTCTACCCCGTTCCCGTCACCCCGCGCGATTTCATTCCGAACAGAATTCTCATTTCTCCTAATCCCCTCCTGCTTATCCTCATCAGGCAGCAGCGATGCGGCGGGAATTGGGTCTGAAACGCCAACCGTCTGTCGGAACTTCTTCGAAAGGGCCTTGTACCTCATCACCGTCTTGTACCGTGCGTACAGCTCGGGGATTTCGCGCTCGAGATGGCGCCTTATGCCGCCCCTGCGCCCGATGAGCTGTCCGTCTTTGAAATATGGCGTATTGTCCACATAGCATTCGAGATCCTCGATGAGCGAGC
>SUVZ01000062.1 GCA_015061765.1 Lentisphaerota bacterium | reverse complement strand
CGCTCCCCTTCCTCTAAAGGCTCGGAATCACTCTTGCCGTTCGGTGCCACGGTGCATACGCCAAGCATAGCCCTTATGAACACCGAAGATTTCACGCCATCAGGAAATTCCAGCTCCACAAACATGCCGTCACCCTCTTTCGGAGGAACCGGAAGCCCCGCCACGACAGCCCCCGGATGCCCGGAAGCTGTCGCCCCAAGATTGATGAACCTTTCGATTCTCTTTCCGTTCACCGATACCGATACGGGCGGAGCACCCTTGGAATACCGGATAGACATCACGGAACCGTCTCCAGAAAACGACAAAAATTCGACACGCCGCTTAGGCTTTGAATAGCGCGGTATGTGAACGGACAGACTTTCGCCGCTTGATGTGGTAAGGGCAAGACGGCATGGCCTTGACCGTTCCATGAAATTGAACTGGAAGGAAGCATAGCCGCCAGCCTTGATGTCAGGAGACGGATAGAACTGCCACCACCGCACGCCAGCAACAGACGGAACGGCAGGTTGCCCGACACGTCCGCCGACCGCGCCACGGCGAAATGCGTCAAGAGCACTCTGCACCGACGGGACGATTTTGGGGAGTTCCACCCCATCCAGTTCCGCTTTAACAAATGAAACTGGTTTCTTCGTACCGTTACGAACAACCACCTCTACAGTTTCCGCCCCCACACCACCAACCGATGCCATATACCGCACCGCCGCAACGGAAACGTAATTTGACGCGGCTGAACTCGCAGAAACCCTATCACACGTCGTCTGGCATCCTGCCACTATAGACAAACACAAGAAGCCATATATCAACCTCATAACACACCTCTTTCCTTTCATCTACAAATCACATTATCGATATACCCATAGTTGTCCACATAGACAAGATAGCACAATTCCAATATAAAATAACACACTATTACAAACACTCATGTCACTATTCCGCAGTATCGCCCAATTGCACCAGCGATGATAAAAGCGGTGGCGAATATCGCAATAAGCCGTGCACTTGCCTTATCCACATAGCACGGTTGATAATCATCTGCATAAATCCTTCTCTTTTTATCATAAAAAGCCATATAAAAGAAACGCCACATGCAAGGAATTAACAATAATGCTATATATTCCATAAATACATCACACAACTTCCCAATCGCAAATAATGCGATTAGGAATAGAAAGTACCTATATATTATAATAAGCTTTAAATGTATGATAAAATTACATTGCAATCGTCTTATTTTTGAAAGTTCTTCCCAACTTCCAACCCTTAAAAAACATTTAGTTTTATTTTCCATATGGGGTACTCCTAATGTTAAAGTCAATACTCTTACCAATAGACCCGCTTATACCCATTGATCCGCCACCAGAAATTCCTATCGGAGTAACTGCAACAGCTTTGCCTATCCGTATTGCTGAACTTTCAACAACTCCCATCGCTCCCACTCCCGCTGACACATAGTACACAGTCCCAGAAAAATCGTCCGGATGGTAATTACCAAATTCTACATTAGAGCCCGTTATAGAAAACGGAACTCCAATCGATAACGTGCCTAACAACACGGTAGATGTTAAATGATGTTCCATACAATCCCCACAAACTATATTACTCTTTAAGTCTATTACCATTAGAGACGTACCAACATAATGCGATAACGATATAACAGAAATTGCCCCCCTCCATTTATATTCATCATCACATGGATTACAATCTTTTTCTGAACATTCGGACAATCCTAAAACATCTACACTTTCAGTTTCTGAATTTTTGCAATATAAATAAGGGTTTTTCAATGAAAAGGATTGCATTAAAAGTTTACTATATTTATTATTATAAAATATTGGTCTTTCCTCTATTGGATCTCTGTTTATCCATCTACCACACCACGGCTTATATTTACGGAGTTGATACTCCAGCAATCCCGTTCTGCGGCAAAGAGGCTTTGTGCTGAAACGATGGGTGAAATCGTCAGAGCCGGTCTTTATCAGTTCACGACCAAAGGCGGAGTAGTCGTTGTGGGAAAGAATCTCTCCACTACCGCTGACATACTCCGTTATGTTGCCGTTTGCGTCATAGGCAGGGAATGCAATACTTCCGCCTTTTTCTACCGCAAGAAGTCCTCCGACTCCACCCGCGCCCTGCATCGTGCCGTCGAGGTCGAGTCCCCATATATTATGCGTTTCGTTGGACGCGCCTAAATTCTCAACGATGATGTTGTAGTCGTCCCACACGAACCTTGCGCCATCCTTTATGACATTACGCCCCATGTGATCGTAGGCGCAGGTGACGATGTACGGTTCGCGACCGGGTGGCGCAAGCTTCTCCTCCGCACGGACCATCCTGTTCTCGCCGTTCCAGAAGTACCGGAAGCGGGCGTCCTCGACAAGGTTTCCGTCTTCGTCGTAGATAAAGCTTTCCGTAGCTGATGCGAGAAACGCGGTATTCGTAACGGATGAGACAAGATCATTGGTCTCGCAGTTCAACGCGGCATACGTCTCAACCCCAGCAAATCCGGCTTGAGCGGAGTTGTCGAACTGGTCGCTCCCGAAATAGTATTCGCCCATGCGGAACGCCTCGTTCCCGTTCACCGTCACGAATGCACCGCTGTCGGCGAAACCTCTCGCCGTCACCAGTCCAGGAACCGACCGCGAGACGTATTGGTTGAGTTCATTTGCAGCATAGCCCGACACGTATGATGCGCCGGTCTCGTCATATCCCGTAGCTGTGACTCGGTTTCCGATAGGGTCATAGGCGAACTCTTCGGAGAAGCCTCTGACTTCGGAGCCGTTGAGGATGCGCCGGGAGGACACAACCTCGTTCCTGCCGTTGTACCCGTAGGCATCGATAGATCCGGCAAGCGGCCCCATCGCCTCGCCTCCCTTGCGGATCGAAATGCGCCGTCCGGCGGCGTCGTTTCCGTACGTGAACGAGGAGATGGCACGATTGCCGAACCGGTTGGTGACGGACGCAATGAGATCGCGCGACTGTTCATACCTGACTTCACGGGCGAAATCGCCACACCCATATCCGGACACGATATCGGTGCCGGGAAGATAGGTGTATGCAAATATGTTTGTGCTTGACATCACTGAGGAGAGCCGACCGACTGTATCGTATGAGTATGCCACATGCTTTTCATGCGGAGACGCGGAACCACGGAGCGTGTAGCCGGTTGCACGTCCGAGAGAGTCGTAGTTCCGGACAATCGTCGAACCGTTCTGGATCTCATTTGTGCAGAGACCTTGAATGGAGTAACCGTAGAAGTTCGTCGCCACTCCTTCTGTTATTGCAGAAAGAAGGTTTCCGTTACGGTCATATGCGCAAACGATGGTTGGAGTTCCGTCCGAATAGACCGTGGATGTTCGGTTCCCCGCACCATCGTAGCTGTATGCGGTCTCGATGCCACGCGCCCAAAGGCGTTTTTCAAGCTTTCCGTCCGGCGAATAGGAATATGCCGTGCCCTTGCCGTCTGAGTACACCTTGTTAGTCACAAGACCCGTCGCCTCGTCGCGAAGCCATTGAGTGACATCGCCGTCTGCAAGGCTTTCGCTGCGATAGGTCGTCATGGCCGTCTTTTCGCCATAGGTGTTGTATGAATAGTCCACAGGATAGGTTGCGCCCCTCTGCGATACGACACGCCCTTCCGCATCGTATGCCGTGACGACGGACAGTCCGTTCGGATCGGTGACGGTGGTTTGCCGCCCAAGCGCATCGTAGCCATAGACCGTCCTGTTTCCGTCTCCGTCAACCATTGCAGACACCCTGCCAAAAGAATCGTACTCTACCGTCGAGCGGATGCCTCGTCCGTCAACTCTGGCTATCGGACGTCCCAAAGCATCGTATTCGGCAATTGTCATTATCCCGGTTGCAGTCCGGTTTGTCAATTCAAGACCGCATACCGTGACAAGCATGGAATCCACCGAAGAATCGGGTGTATCGCTCATGCGCATCACCGTATGAGTTTCGCGGTCCCTGAAAACACGGCTTACGGTCTCGCCGCCGAATGCATCTGTCTCGACGGTTTCCGAAACCAGACCTCCTACGCCAAGCCCTGTCATTCGGGTGCGAAGAGTGTGCATAAGCGTCATACTGTCGGAACCGTCAGTCTGAGCGGACCATGTGCGCCTCTCCTTCCACCAGTCGCCGCTCATCTTGGCGTATGCAGTATCGTTGGAGACCACCCTGTCGGAAGCCAAATCGATAGAGCCGTTCAGGTTCAGGTCCATGACAGAGAGGCTGCTTTCGCCAAAGCTGTCGTATCCATACATTTCAGCAGAGAGCAACTCTCCGGACGCAGTCGACGTCCGAATAGAGACAATATCCCCCGCCGAATCGTATAGATTGCTTGTGATAAGACCGGCACCGCCGAATCCCGGCTTCGTATCACTGACAGTCTTTCCGAATCCATTCATTCCCGTGCGCGTCCAGCGCGGAGACTCCGCCCCCTTGGGACCGGAATACGCGACCGTCTCCAACGGTCCATATGTGTACATCGTCTGAAGAATGCCGTTAACACGCTTTTCAAGAACGCGCCCGTCGGCATACGCAAGTACAGAGTTTGTCACAGCAACGGACGTTTCCGGTGCATGGATTGCGACAGTCTCAACTGTCCCCTTTAATGAGCATACCTCATACCGCCATTCTGTCACGGCACCGTCTTCCGTTCGCTGATACACGGAACGCCCGGCAAGATCATAGGCATTTGTCTCGGCAGTCGACAGTCCTTCCGCCGACACCGTGCGGACAAGCACCTTGTCCGCCGCATCGTACTCAAGATCCGTCGCCACATCCGCACGCATTCCAAGACCTCGGCGCACGGAGCGGACACGCCTTCCAGCGCCGTCATAGGCATATTCGGTGACAATACCATCCGTATCGGTTGAGGAAAGCATCTTATCGCCATCGTACGACTTTTCAGTACGCCTCCCGTCAGACTTGACGGTCAGCGTCTCGCGTCCCTGAGCATCACGCGTTATTGAGGTCCATTGTAGATTCTCGTACGTTCCATCGCCGGTGAAGACATCAAGGGACCTGAGCAGGACTGCCTTAGAGGAGCGCACCTCTACAACCGTTTCACGTGTGGTTCTGAGAGGCAGAGGGATAAGCTCCGGTTCGCCAGTATCGGCAGAGACCCTGACCGCGTCTTTCGGATAGTGCGTCACTACAGTGCGGAAATACCGTCCGCCACTTGCTGGAATGAACAGACCCGCAGCTCCGTCCTCCCCTGCAACGTAATTTCCGGACCCATAGCTGTATCTGTCAATCCGTCCGTCCGGATGGCGGACAAGCGCCGGTCTCTTTGAACATGCACGGCAGCTGTTCTCCGGCATGTAGTCATTGAAACGCCTACGGTTTGACGGATCGTCCCATGCGGCAAGGATGTCCTGGGAGGGATCCTTCAGCTGCACCTCCTCGACTATCCTGTGATTCATCGTATCATATGCGATAAAACGCAACTTTCGGGACACTATCGTATCTCCCTCATAAATGCTCTCTAACCTAGGCGTATTTCTGCTGGTGTTGCCATCATCATCGGGAACGCTCTCGCCATACTGTCCTGTGGGATCGTGAAGTCTGACACCTATCGGGGAGTAGCCCAGCTCCGTGGTTTTGCGGGGAAGCATCCCCCCTGCCGCATATTCAACCGTCCGCGTCTTCCTTCCATAAGAATCGTAGGAGAACTCCTTCACAAGCCCGGTGGACGACACCGATCTGATGAGCAATCCTGAATTTTCCGAGTACTCGAATGAATTCGTCAACGCTGCGCCGTCAGGATCCTCGACCTTCATCGCTATGCGCCAAAGACCATTGGTGACGTCATAATGGACATCCGTCACCCTGTCGATGCGCTCGCCCTGACGAAGCCTCTCTCGAACCACACGGCGGTTCCCTCCGGACGACGGCCCAAGGATCCGTTCCATGGTCTTCACGCCCCCTTCCGTCACAGACATCGCCACCGTCCCGTCCGGCATGCGCTGGCATCCATACGAAACGGACGGCATGGCCTTCCCGTCACGGACATGGGACACCTCGACGGCAGTTCCGCCCGATGCGTCAACGATGCGGCGGAAACCGTACTCGGCGAATGGCCCGGCGCCTTCCGCCACCAGATACCTGCCGGTCTCCGGATCGAGTTCATCCTTGAGCGCGTCGGGACGGTAGACCAGCATCCGCACACAGCCGTCGTCGGCCACCGATATGTCGTAGAAAGACTCCGCCGCCGCAACCTGTCTCCATGTTGCCGATCCCTTTTGGCCATACACCTCGTCAACGCCATTGTCTCCATCTCCAAGGACGATGAAAGACTCAACTGTCAGTGCGTTGGTGGCAAACATGGCGTCAGGGTTCAGCTCGATGCGTCCGGCATAGTTCCCGGCGGCGTCACGCCCAAGCGAACAGCTCCAGCTGGCCGTCTCCGGAGGACATTCGGTCTGTCCATCTGCATGCATCCAGGATTCGCCGGACGACGCAATTCCAGCCTTGCCCGGTTCGGGGTCTCCTGACGGATAGTACCTGTACTCCTTGCCATCATGCACATACCGCGTAATCGGAGGATTAACACCGTCATTGGCTATCTTGAAAGATACGCCCGATGAAGTGCGAAATCCCCCGCCATAGGACACGCATCCCATCCCATCAACCGGTCTGTACACACATACGCCGACGCCCGCACCCTGAACGCCGACTTCGCCTCCCATTCCAAGAGGCGGTCCCCCTCCTTGATAGCTAGAACCTTTAGTGCATTCAACCGGATCGGTATTATCTCCGTCAGAGGGACATGTGCCCACAAACTCCGTTGCTTGCAAGGTATATGATCCCGCAAGACACAACGCCACAAATTTTACTGAAAGTTTCATGGAGTCACCACCGTGAAGCTTTTAATGAGTGAAGGTACTGCATTTTGAGCCTTGACGCAAGGATTGCGACCAAGGCGGAATTCCTGAAGATTGGTCAAACCATCTCGGTCATGATCTGACTGCGCATCGGTTCCATCGCGAGGATCAAATCCATACCGCACCTCCCATCCGTTCAGAATGCCGTCACTATCGTCATCATCGTTGGGATCGATGGAATCCCCAAGGAACTGGGAACGTACGGATTTGACCTGATTGGGAGTCAGTGCTTCAGACCATACACGCACATCAGCTATCGCTCCAACAAACGATGATTGATTACCCCCGCCAACCAACGGTCCGACAGAAAGCGCAGCCGCCGCATTGGCAGGTTCTTCAGTCTGAAACTCCTTTGACGCAGCGACCTTGCCGTCTATGTAAAGAGAGAGATTCCGTCCCGAATAGGACATCGCCACATGAGTCCAGCAATTTGACAGGATCTCGCCCCCCTCAACTGCATTAGCATCGATTCCGGCGCGCACAAACCCTCCCAAACCGCCCCGTTCACCAAGATAGAGTCCAAAGCCATCGTTCCAGCCGTTTCTGTCGGAGGTCCGCATGACCAATGCCGAAAACGGCGCGGCATTCTCGACGAAAACCCATGCCGCGACCGTAAATCCGTTTGAAACGTGGATGTCGGCAAAGTCCGGCACCTCGACAAACGCAAGCGACTCTCCGGCAGAACATCCAATGTTAGTTACGCTATCGAACCACAGTGCTCCGCCGCCAGGAGCTGAAGAGATCCTTTCCACGGCATTGGTATCTATCAACGCGTCACGTAAATTCCCTGACGAATCCAAAGACACATCCCCAGACGGTTCCGAAAAACGCCACCATCCTTCCAGCCTACCGCTCTCTATCGCTGGGGCTGAGACGGCAAGCAGCCCTACAAGACATAATACGGACAATCCTTTATCTTTCATCATCGGGTTCCTTCAAGTGAATCAAGCACATGTCGCGCCTTGCGGTTCATATTGCCGTTAGGCGCCTCCTTGAGTATGGTGCGCAGATTACGTTCTGCTAATTCGATATCATTGTCTTGCAAGGATATCCATGCCTCAAGATATAGAAGCTCAAGACGTTCACCGCACGGGAGACTATGGGAACGGGCTTTCGATATTTCCACCCTGGCCAACGCAAGCTCACCAGCTGACGCATAGGCGAGTGCACGAAGACGGCATGCCCGTATGGCATATTCCGGATACGCCTCCTGCATGCGATCAGCCGCCTCAACAGCCTTGTCATATATTCCGGCATTTATCCAATACCTCGTTTCACCTCTAAACACATCACCTCGCTTTTTCGGCGACTCCACACATTCCAGCCATTTCGCCAACCTGTCCACACGCATTTCATCGGAAGGTCCAGGGAAGCCCTGCAGGAGCATTCTGTACACCGTATCAAAATCAGTTCCGGGCGTACCCTCCGACAGCATGCGCACCAGGGATTCTCGCCACTTCGGCAATCTGGCCGGGACTTTCCCATCGTTGATCTGTTCATATAGAAAACGCAGCATCAAAGAATCTGCATATTGCGTCTCCACACCTCGCACATCATACGAAAAGGCAAATTCCCTGTTCTTAGAAATGGAAAGCACATCCATACCCTGAAGCGAAATACCAAATCCCGACTCTGATCCCTGCGGGGATAGAGGACAAATATCAATATCAGCAGTCTCATCCAATCCAACAGGCGGTTCTGGAGACAAAAAGGTGTCACACCAGTCAACATCAGCAATTCCATACGGCACACCCGTCGATTGGATGCCGTCTGCCCATCCGCCATCAAAGACATCTTGCGCGACGATATCGACAGAGACCATAGATCCAGATTCATGGAAAAGACCTCTGAACCTGTCGGCAACCGGCAGAAACATTGCGATAAGGGCATATGTGCGGACAGCGGTCATCTGGCTGGCTTCAGAAGCTCGTTGAGTTTCAGGATATCCATCGGAAGAACGGCATTTTCTCTTATGAGGTTGATCCTCTCTTCAGGATCGGATACGATGTCATACACCTCCACGGGCGAATCAAACGGATACAGTGATATTACCTTATACCGTTCGGTCCTGACCGACCGCTGCCAAAGTCCATCCCTTATGCGGGTCTCAGAGACAACAGGTCTTCCCGATACGGATCCACCGTACAGCAACGCACCCTCAAGACTTTTCCCCTGCCATGAGACCGGTACAGGAATTCTGGCAAGAGAAAGGAGCGTCGGCGCTATGTCTATCGCGCCAACCTGGCCCCTGACCACCGCTCCTGGACGATAATGGCCTCCGTCCAACGGCGGCCTTATGAAAAGAGGCACCTTCAGCTCTTCATCATGAAGATTGTTTCCGTGACCCGAAAATCCACGTTCCCAGAACGACTCACCATGGTCACCGACTATCACTATTATCGTATTGCGCCCTCTATCGCTTTTCCGCAATCCATCCAGAAGCATTGAAATGGCATGGTCGCAGTATGCTATCTCACCGTCATATGCGGCAATGACCCTCTCCCTCTGCTCTTTCGAGACATCTTTCCCCTTTATTTGCCACGTCTTCTTCAGTTGCGGAGTGTCATCTTTCACAAACATGGTGTCATACGGGGGTGGAGGGCGGAACTCCCAATGCGGATCCATGTAGAAGAGAAACAGGAACAGCGGTTTGTCAGGCTGGCGTTTTGCCAACCTATTCAACCCCAACCTTGACAGAACCGCCCCTCTGGCATATCCGACGGATATCTTGTCCAAACCCACCCCGGGGGGAAGTGTGGCACTGTAGTCGTCCCATACATCAAACCCTTTAGCGTATCCATACCTTCTATTCGTCATCGTATTTGCAGTTATGCCAATCGTAGCGTATCCTGCATCCCGGAACACCTGCGCAAGCGTAACCGCTTCCTTATTGTGCGGTAGATTGGGCAACACGCGTCCGTGCCGGTCTGCTGTCAGGGACGTAAACAGGGACATGACGGCGGGCTGCGTCCATGATCCGGCGGCAATGCACGTTTCGAAGCGGACAAACTCGGTTTTCGCCAGCCGGTCAATGTTCGGCGTGGTGTTCCGCCCGTAGCCGTAGCATCCCATATGGGACGCTTTCAGGCTGTCCACCAGTATGAAAAGCACATCGGGTCTGCTGCCATGTCCGCCATGGCATACGAACCATGCAGAAAACATCAGACATACTGCAAGGATTTTCACCATGGCGAATCTCATCGTGCACCTGCCGCAGTCCGCAGAAGCCCACCCCAGGCCTGCAGAGGATCGCTTACATCATCTTTAGACCCAGATACGCCATCCTTTCCCCGTTCACCATACAGCATATAGTCCACGATCGCCTTGCCGACCGAAGGGTCCCGAGTAACCGCCAATATGGGTTTCATTATCGCATCGGCGCAGGACTGAAGCGCTTTCTTTTCGAACGGGGCCAATGAAAACGCCTTCATTGCGCATCGAACCGATCCATACGGATCATCAAGCCACAAAAGACGCTGCGACCGGACCAGAAGGTCTTCCCATATGTCATCCTGCAACCCGAAAAGCCTTTCAAATTCCGATTTCCTCACTTCATCGCGCAATCTTTCAGGCTCCATCATGACATTACGGCACTTAGGAACCATACCTTTTTTCTGGAAATTCATGAAAGAAGCAGCACGTCCAAGATTTCCATCTACAATTTTAAATGTCTTTGCAGTCAGCTCAACAGCTTTCTGGTATTTCTGGGCTGATGAAAAGAAAATAAGCACTCTGCACTCGGCAAGAGCCTCTTCCCCCCTATCCAAATAGGTCAACAGAGTGATCAGCTCCGGCTGCCATCTTTCTACAGTCGCTCTGAATTTCTTGGTGTCTCTGACAGACAATGACGCAACCCTGTCACGGATCATTTTCACCGCTTTTTCGACATCCACTTTTTCAGCCTTCATCTTTGTAAATCTGTCGGCAATCCCGACTGGAACAGACTTGCTTCGTTCCAATACGGTGAGAAGAAATCCAACGGCCTTTTTCATGTCACCACGTTTGGCATGCAATTCCGACAGCATCAGGGCTGAAGCCGTGAATTCTGTATCGGGGCACAATTCCATACCATACAAATCCATAGCGACAGCTTCACACGCTGCTTCACTCTTCGACTTATGGTAGATTTCCATCTGCTTGGCCATGGCCGACGATTTCAGAACTGTGTTTGTGCCCGCCTCGTACTTGAAATCATCAAGTACCTTTATGCCTCGCTCAAGATCCTTGATCTTCATCGCGAAGATGTCGGCCTTTGCCTTGGCGACCTCAAGTCGGAATCTGGGAGCCGGATTTTTCATTTTGGAAGAAATAGACTCTATCCTCTGAATGTACTCCATCGGAGATCCGTCAACTTTCGGAGAGCGCACAAACGCATTCAAGCATTCAATCCGCCGTGCTTCATTCGAAGATGAAATAATACCGTCAATGCAGAACCTCTCAAAACTTTCAATGTTTTCACCTACTGACGCCATATTGCGCAATGTCGAAAGGGCATCTCGCAGATAAGATGGTTTTGCAGTCTTTTTCGCAATCGACTCGACATACGAATACGCCCGTTCCCTTATTTCAGGAGAACCGGACGCGAACGCAGAAACCGCATCCTTCAAAGATGCCATTTCCGGATAAGATTTCGCTCGGACGACCAGCGAAATCGCAAAAACAGCAACGCACAAACTGGACAACTTCAGATTCATCGCAAAAGCATCTTTCTTTTCATACAAACGAAAAACTAATACATTATACCACATATCATAAAGAGGCGCTTGCAAAACCTGGGAGGGGCAGCGAGGATTTCTACAATGTCGTGAGTCAAATAGGAAAGCCGGATTGTCGAAGCTCTTAGAATCCGAACGGAATGCCAATCCTGAACCAGACAATCAGCACGACCGTGGCGACGGAGAGGAAAACACCGGCGTAGGGCGTCATCATAAGCGCGAGGTCGCCGATAGTGAACTGCGGTCTGTAACGGCGGCAGAAAAGCAAGATAACTCCGGCATACGTCATCACGGGTGTGACGATGTTGGTGCACGGATCCGCCGTTCTGTACGCGGCGCAGACGACTTCAGGCGTTAGCGACGGATTGACATGGTACAGCATTGGAATGAATATCGGCCCGAGCATCAGCCACTTCGCCGAAAGACTCGCCACGAACAGGTTGACGAACGATCCCATCAGGATGAACGCCACAAGGAGAAGAACCGGTGAAGACTCGAGCTTCAGCGCAAGAATCGCGCGAACCCCACCATAGGTGATGTACGCCCCGACGCCGGAATAGGTGAGCATCGCCAGGAAATTGAAGCAGAAAAACGTGAGCACGAACATATACCCGAGATCCTTCACCTGCTTCGTCATCGCCGCGACGACATCCTGCGCCGCACGGTATTTGCCGCGCTTGACGCCATAGAAGAGCCCCGCCATGAAAAACGCGAACGAGACGAAAAGAATCACATTCTTGGCGAAATGCCCCTTCAGCGGACCGAGCGCCAGCGGCAAAATGACGCAAGCGGCCGCGAGAAGCCCCAACGCCGCCCACTTGAGATCGCGCACCTCTTCACGCGAGACGGCAAACTTCTCCCCCGCCATTTCCTCCGGCACCTTCCACGACAGCTTCTCGAGCTTCGGCGCAATGAATCGGTTTGTGATCCAGCCACCAAGGAACGTGAAGACGAACACAAGCGAACAGGTGTAGAAATAATCCATCGTCGCCTCGTTGAGCGGCGCCCCAAGACGCGACACCCAAGGAACGCCCTGCGACAGAGCGAAATCCTTCGTTGGAAGGCCGATGAGCAAATCCGTAGTCGTCGCCGGGATGATGTTCGCGCCAAAGCCCGCGCTCACGCCTGCGAACGATGCCGCGACGCCAATCAACGGATTGCGGCCCATGGCGCAGTAGAGAGCCGCCGCAAGAGGGATGAGAACGACATATCCCGCATCGGCGGCGACATTCGAAAGAATACCCGCGAACACGATGATGTACGGCAGCACCCGCTCGTTCACCTTACTTCCGGCCAGCTTGAGCAGCACCGAGAAAAGCCCGCTTCCCTCGGCCGTGCCGATGCCGAGCATCGCAACGACGAGAATGCCGATAAGTCCGTGCGCATAGGCGAGATAGTTGCCGATGATGGCGTTGTCGAATATCCACTGAAGGTTGACCGTCTCCGACATATCCAGCACGGTGCGTTTGATCTCGGTCGCCGTCCCGGTCACCGGATCGACTCCCGGCAGGGCAAATGTCGTTCCTCCGATGAACACCGTCGCGATAAACAATCCCACGTACATCAAAATGAACAGCACCACAGGATCGGGCACCTTCGCCGCAAACCGCT
>SUVZ01000061.1 GCA_015061765.1 Lentisphaerota bacterium | reverse complement strand
AATGCACGGATTGGTTTTAGCCGTGTAGAAGTGTAGAGGTGTAGAATCTTTTGAAGTGTGGGCGAAGCTTTTTTGACAGGATTTACAGGATTGTCAGGATTGGGAAATCTTGTAAATCTTGTTAATCCTGTCTAGATAAGCCCAGCAATGGGGCGAACCTTTTTTGTTTTTAACGCAGAGAAGCAGAGTCGCAGAGATGCAAAGTTTTTAGGATAGGCTCCACAAATCTACACACATCTGCACAAATCCGATTTGTGGTGATTTGTGAGAATTTGTGGATAATCCTACCTTGCGTTCTTTGCGGCAAAAGACATCTACACATTTCTGCATTTCTACACTTCTACACGGCTAAAACTTTTCCGTATGTTCAGTGTATTCCGTGGTTGAATAAATGGGATTGTGCGCTCCGTGTCGTGGAGCGCCGGCCGTTGTTTTGCGATTCAGTTGTCAAAGATCAATTTGGCTCATTCCCCTGCCACTTTCCAAGTGCGCAAGCACACCTTCAAAGCGAGCGTAGCTTGTAATGGGCGAGAGGTGTTGCACGGGACGCCCGGAAGGCGGCACGGCATTTCGGCGATTAAGGCCGCTGATCGCGCAAGCGATCACGAGCCGACCATACACTGGAAGGTGAGCCGAACGAGTGCCGCCTGTAGGGAGGGACCCGAAAACACCTCTCGCCCAGCGCTATGCGGAGCGAGCCCGTGGGGCGGATTCCCGGAGACGAAGCAACCTTACGGCTCGCGGGAATCACATGCCCCCTCATAAACAGTCGGCAAAACAGGGGGTGCGTTCAATAAAATCACTAAGAACGCACACTCCCGTTGTACGTTTCACCCTTTATTTATGGGCATAAAAAGATTTTTTCAACTTTTTTCAGCCTGACGCTAAAGGTGGACTTTGGCATACCCAAATCACGCCACGATTTGCCGCCCAGAACGGCGCGGGCAAAAGCACGGTCATGTGCATTGAGCTTTCGCAAAGCATTGTCGATACGGTTCTTTTCTTTTGTCCGGATATCCCGCCAGTCGCAGGCTTCGATAATGCGCTCAGTGGCGCGAGGATCGGCAACCGTAAGGGCGGCGCTTTCTGCGGCATCGCTCCCGAAACCGAGCGTCTTGCGATGCTTCATGCCGCACCTCCTTTGCCGGAGTTGTGGCCGGTGTAGCGGTTGAGCCGGTTCTGGAACGCGGCGGCGGGATTGCGGAGCTTGCACTCTCGCATGATCGAGCACTGTTCGAGATACAGTTCCCGGAATGCCTCGAACCCGATTTCGTTGGCGACCTTCAGCCAGAGCGAACGGTCGCGGCTTGCCTGACGATCGCTGAACGCGGCGACTGCATCTTCGACCGCTTCATGCACGGGATCGAAGTTGCCGCCGAACGTCTTCACACGCCAAGCTGAGAAGTTGGCGTCATCGCGAGTACGTACGCTCTCGCGCCAAGACTGCCCGCCTGCACTTCGGCAATCTGCCGCCGCAGATCTCTCGCGCGTGCGTACGCCCTCGCGCGAGAGCGCGCCTGGTAGGACTGTTAGGGATTCCTTAAGAATCCCCGTAGGACTTACCACGCGCGTACGCGTATGCGCGCGTGAGCATTGGGGGTTGTGCATAACTCCCGAATCAGCGGTTTTGCCGCCGCCCGGATTCGTATTTTTGTTGGCCATATGTGGCTCCTTTTGGGGTTGTTGTCAAGCGCCCGCAGCCACCCGGCCACGGGAAATTGAAATCCGCTATCGCCCGGCCTGGTCAACCGACAAAAAAAAAACGCCCCTCAGCACGATGCCAAGAGGCGATAAATATGTTTTGTGTGCAATAAAAAAGCGCGCCGTTTCCGACGCGCCAATAGCTTTATGTTTTATGTATTTCGTCTCTACCAAACGCGGTATGGTCCAACCGCGCATACACCGACAAACAGATACTCTTATAAGGTGAAATCACCCCATACTATTTCAAAAATCAACCTGAATCCCACCAAAATCTCCACCGCGCAAGGGTCTGTCCCCACATAATCCATGCCGCCTTCAGGCGTTCCGTGGTTCCGTACTTTCTGCGGAGCCATTCGTTGAACTGGCGGAGAAGTTCGTTCCGGAAATTTGGCAGGAGCTTATCCTCAATGCCGATCCGGGAATGGCTCACCTGTTCCAAGATTCTCGGGGTAGGTAAGCTTCAAGCCAAGATTCCTCTGAGCCTCGTGCCAGATGCCGGTCGCGTTGTCGCGATGTTCGGATGGGAGGATCGTAACTCCTTCAAGGTATGCCATCGCCTCCTTGAAGAGTCGGTTCTTGACAAGCGCATCCGCATAGGCGATCTGGATCGGATTCTTCTTCGGATAGCGGACGACATAATCCTTCGCAACCGCCAGCATCCCGGCATAATTCTTCACGTCAGCGTAATGCTGGCACAAGGCACGTCCAACACGCCACGAATCCCCAAGCGTCTTCGCACGCTCAAGGTCCGCAAGACGATCCTTTCCCGTGAGCCGCGCAGAGCGCACCATGTAGAACACGGTTTCGTCGGGCTTGTCGCCGCAGGCCGCGAAAAGCGAATCCGCCTCCGAATCAAGATGGAACGATGCGAGCGCAACGGCGATGTAATAATTGAACTTCCAACCGCCGTGCGCTTTCTCCGCCCACCTGAGAGCGGGCAGCGATTCACGCCGAAACGGAAACACGCCGTCCGCCGAAAGATCGGCGATTTTACCCAAAGCCGAAACATCCTTGCCCAAATACGCGGCGCGGATTCGCGCCATCGGACAATCGGCGCCAGCATACGAAAAGAACTTCCGCGCGTCATCGCAAAGACCGCTCTCTTCGTACCACGAGCCAAGCTCCATGCAAGTCTCATGCGGAAGCTCGTTGCGGACATATCGCCTGAAGCCTTCCCCTTCCAGCTCGTACCTTGCCGCATGAAAGAGCGGATAGCGTTCAAGCATCTCCTTTGCCATGCGCTCCGCCCGAGAAGTTCCGCGAGCGGCTATTAGCCGCACAAGAAGCGCGTCGAGGTTGGCGTCGTTCGCGGAAAGCGAAAGCCCCGCGGCGTTGTCCGCCGCGCCCATGTTCCCTTCCCGCAAATACGACCGTGCTATCAGCGCATACGCCGCCGAGCGGTAGCGCGGATCGAACGCGGCAATGCCAAGGCGATCACGCGCCGAAAGAACATCCCCTTCGGCGAAGAATGCGAAGCCGTCGAGATAGTTCGCGCCAGAGTCGTATGCGTCGATTGCAAGGGCACGTCGGCACAGCTCGTGGCACGCGGCATATTCGCCGCGCCGCAGCTCAATCGACGCAAGACCGAAAATCGCAGGGGAGAGATGGGCATCCATCTTCAGAGCGTCGCGGAAGCACTCTTCGGCCTCGGCGTCATAGCGCTCGCGGAGATACTGTTCGCCACGAACGCACTTGCCCCACGCGCTCTTCCAGTCGAAGCCGGAAGGCGCCGTCTCCGGACGCTTCACCGGAACTTCGGCGCACTTGGCGAACTCGTTCGTGCCACGCAACACTCCCCAGCTTTCAGTAAAACGCTCGGTCGAGCCCGGACAGAAGACGGGGTGCTTGAACGGAGTCAGGTAGTTGCCCCAGCGCGGCTGGACGAAGCATCGTCCGCTCTGAAGCTCCGCATACTGTCCGTCGGTGTCGGTGAGGAGGTCTTCCCATATCCCTCCCTCACGAGACAGCGCCCAAAGCCAGATCTTGCGTCCGTACTTCTCCCACGAAGCAGAACGGTGGACAGAGCCAACGCCCCTTTCTGGCCACCATATCGCATACGTTCCGCTGTCGCCGGGAAGAACATGGTAGCTCTTAGGCCCGCCAAAGGCGTTGCCGAGATAGACGTCGAGTTCATGTCCCGCCTCGTCTCGTGGCCAGGCGTGGACATCGCCCTCGTGTCCGGCATAGGACGCGCCAGGGAACAGGAAGCGAGGATTGCCCTTAAGCGAAAAGGCCGCGTTCATCCAGTGGTAGTACGGTTGGGGAAGGCCTGACGAGTTGAACCAGACCGTCCGTGTCTCGAACGACTCCGCACCGGGAGCAAGACGCACCTCCACCTGCCAATGGGAACGAGTGACGTATTCGGCGGACGACGCGAAGAAGCTTGCACTTCCGTCCGCGTTCGTGCAGGCGAACCAGTCAACCGGCGTAGAGCAAGATGGAGCGTGCCCCATAATGCCGAAGTTATACTCGATACCGCCGGAACACCACGGCCCACGCATGGCGACGTCTCGGAACTTCACCACATGGTTGTGGTAGATGAAGTCGACGCCGGTTCTCTTGTCCGTCGCGCCCCACACCTTGCCGCCGATGTCAGGCATCATGATGACGCGGATGTTTTCGTTCTCGAGAACGACAGACTTCCACTTCACAGGCTCTTTGTCCGGCGTCGAACCGTCGTAGCGGAAATACGGATAGCGTCGCTCGGCGACCGCCGGAACGGGATCGGGATCCGAGAACGGATATGTCGGCAATTCCTGGACGCACTCGGTCACAGTCACCGCTCCTAGAGCAATTCTCGCGGCAACAACCGCACCAACAACGAGCACCTTGCCGCCTGACTCTCCTGCACACATCTTATGCCTCAACTCTTTCATTTTGCCCTTTCAACTCTCAATAACACCACGCGAAACGGCTCAATATCGAGCGTCACCTTGCCGTCACACACCGGCACATCCCGGCCCGCAAGCTCGTCACGCGCATATGTCGCGCCATCCGGCAATGTTACCACAGCCCTTACCGCCAAATCCGGTGAAATGTTCGAGACCACAATCAACGATTCGCCGCCCTTCCTGTACATGCTTGCCTTGACGCACTCAGGCGCGACCGCTACAGGGTTTTCCCAATAGGGCAGCCATTCTGCGTTCGATGTGCCGAACCCGTCAAACACCTTCCATACCGGAGCGATGCGCGCCACGGAGGAGAATCCGCAGGGACGCACCATTACATCGTGGAGAAGCGTTATCGCCAACGCGTTCTCGTAGCTCCATCCCGGCTTTTCATAAGCGAGAAACTCGCACGGCACGCCATGGTTGCGCCCCATAAATTCCGCACGGAAGGCTTCGATGTTCAATTCCTTCTTTATATCCTTTCTGAACGCCAGCTGCTCTCCGTCCCAATAGGAGTGGGCAAAAGCGAGCATCGCCGGGCAGACGCACCCACTCTGGTGAACATCTATGCGTCCACCGCGCTTCTCCACAAATTCGTAAAGCGAACGCATCATCCGCCGTACCGCAAAAAACGAATACGTCATATGCGTTTTGCCTTCCGCATCGCACCAGCCGCAGCCATGCCTTTTGTTTGCACACCCCCATGGCACAACGGTGCCGTCAAGATAGAGTCCGTCAAGACCCAGTTCGTCATACGCCTTTTTCACGCGTTCGAGCCACAATTCGGCGAAGCCACTCTTGTAGCAGACATAATAGTCGCGCTGCCCCGGCTCGCGAAACCAATATGACCAGTAGCTGCCGTCCGCCTTCTCCCGAAGCCACTGGGCATGATTATCCCCCCACGCCGGATCGAGAGGCGACAATTCATACCCCTGATAGACCATTACTTTCAAGCCTCTCGCATGGCAGGCATCGACCAACGGCTTGAAGTCAGCGTGCGGCTTCGGGTTGTTTTGGACGGGAATCCAGTCCTCGTGGAAGACGACCGTCTTAACGCCCAATCTTGCAGCTGCATCGAGCGTTTCCTCGACTTTTCCCTCAGGAAAAGCCCTCTGCGCCGTCCACCACACCTCGGGGCGCTTGAAAAGAATACTCGCACCCATCTGCGGAGAATGGACGGTGTGATTCTTGTTGAAATCTTTGGGGAACGGCTTCGTAGGCGTCGCCTGCAGACCGAACACCCAAGTGGACGGCAACTTGACCGTCCGGTCGACAAGCCTTATCCGCAAAAGTGTCTCTTTTTCGGCGGGAAGCACCTCGACAACTTTCTGCCTATCCGCCGGATGGAAGTTTTCGTCGCTCTCGCAGAACCAGCAAAGGCCGACCTTGTCGTTTCCCAACCAGATCGAGCATCGAAACGGCCAGACCATCGATCCCTTAACGCATCCCGTGTTTCCCAAGCGGTCCCAGTCCAGCGGCGAGTAGTTGTAGAGCGAAACGACGCCAGGGGCGAGCGGAATCTCCAGCCATGCCTTCGCCAGCGTTTCAAGCATTGCATCACCGTGCTGGCCAGGCACGAGCGCGAGCGACACCTTTGCCATGCCGTCAAACTCAAGGCAAAAAGCGACATTGGCGGCGAGACCGTCCGACTCCTGCCATGCACAGACGGTAACGGACTCCTCGCCTTGTTCCTGCACCCAGCTGCCACCCTTCTTCCAGACAACCTCGTTTCCGTTTGTGTCCGCACAGACGATCCGCATCGGCCCGGTCAGGAGATCAACTCCTCCCGATTTCACGGCAACCGGGAACGCATTCGACGCAAATGCGTATTCGCGTCCCCAGACCGACACTACACCGTTTTTCGCCTCGACCGGTGTCCAAGGCGCGGGAACCGCGCCTATCGCCGCTATCGCTGCCATCCCAACGGACAACACAACCATGTGCCTTATCGTTTTCATTGCTGATTTTCCTCAAGAAATCACATTCCTTTCGCCGTTTTGAAACACACAATGGCAGATACGGAACCATCGGCAAGCAATTCGACTTCATCTGCGATGACAAGCCGATCACCCCTCTTCACACAAACACCATTGATAGCACCTTCTCCATCAGTTACGGCGACAACCGATATGTTTCCGTTCGGACATACTTTTCCCCCTCCGCAAAGCCGCCACATCTCGAACTTGTCGGTGAACTCCGGCCCGCAGATATGCACCTCGCCCGTACCTGCGGAAAATTTCCTTACGTACTTCGCGCACGTCTCCTCGAACGTTCGCCCATCGTATTCGTAGACGTCGAACATCTTTCCCCAGCCGACGCCGCCGTGCAGCTTCGCGTCGGGTATGCGACGGCCGGACGGCGTAAAGCGCTCTGCGACGACCATAAGATCGCTCGGTTCCTGAAGCTCGACCATGAAGCAACCCGCGCCTATCGCATGGGGAACGCCGCCTTCGACAAAGACGAAGTCTCCGGGCGCAATAGGTATGCGGTGGAGAAAGGGAAGAAGAAGATTGTCTTGGTCGTCTTTGCGAACTTTGCGTTCTTTGCGGCCAGAATCCAGAACCGCCAGTTCCCAGGCAGCGCGCGTCACGCCGGGCTTGAAGCCGAGGTAGACACATGCATCAGGCGCTGTGCCGGGAAGGAAATACCAGCATTCCGTCTTTCCGACGGGCGAGTTGAAGAGACGCTTTGCGCATTGCACGGTCGGATGCGCCTGGATGACAAGGCGCTCGTCCGAGTCGAGAAGCTTGACGAGAATCGGGAGGGGTCCGACGGCGTCCTTCACGAGTCGTCCGTCTTCGAGCCGTCCCAGGCCTTCACCTTCGATTTCAAGAGCGCCGTTAAATGCCTGCGTAGTCGAGGCGAGCCAGTCCTCGGGACGCGGCACGCCGTCCGACACATTAGCCGAGACGCCGCTGAATGCATCGATGCGCCCTCCGCCAAGATACATCCGCCTCACGCGGTTTGGCTGGAGCTTGGCTATCATTTTCTCTTCTCCAACGTCAGCAGAATGCCGTAGTTCGCGCCAAGCGAGAGTTCGCCGTCCTTGAACGATGCATGTTCCGGCGCATCGGTCGCCGCACCGGTGACGCGCCAACCATCAGCTACGACAGGCCGCCCATTATACGGATTCGGCGAATTGTTTACAACAGGCACGAGCGCAGTTGTGCTCGAAACATAGTGGCAGGAAGTTGTGACGTCGCGCACACCGTCTTCGACGAGTTGCGGCACCGACAGGACCTTCCGGTAGATTCTATAGGCATCAGAATCAAATCCGCCGCTTGCGCCATGTGCAATTCTTTCGATTGGGAAGCAAAGCGTATACACCGACCCCTTCCCATAGCGGTTGCGGAAGAAAACGGGGTTTCCGTCCTGGTCTTTGGCGAGAACCTCTGCCCCGCACGATTCATAGACGGGGTTGTCTTTTCGATTGACTGAAAGCGAAAAGTCCCCGAAATTGACGTTGATATTCCTCGATTCGGAGGTCTTCTTTACGATCTGCATTCCGCAGAACAAGTCCATCCCGGTCAGGAAACAGCTTTCGCCGATTGAAAGATAAAGTGTAGCTCCGTCCCGGACCTTCTCCTTGAGATCGATCCATATCGAGTTTGGCATATGCCCGCGCTCTTCGACGTTCGGGAAGAAATAGACGGATGCCTTTCTCGGCTTCTGGGCGGTTGTCTGGTATTCAGGCATTATCCCAGCCTGTCGAGCAAGAATGTACGACGCATGCACCGTGCTCTCGTCCGAGACGATGAACACGGCATCCGGCTTCGCCTTCGGCAAGGCTGGCTGCTCCGATACGAACCGCACGAACCTCGAAGCCACGTCCGCAGCCGGATACGGTGTACGGCCGCTCGAGAATATTCCGAGCTCGAGACATGGTTCCGACCAGTCATACGGTGCGCATGTCTGGTTGTCCTGGTCAAACGCACACCACCATACGATCGAACGCAGATTCGCGACCCATGAATTCCACATTTCCGTGCGCAAAAAACGTGAGACAAGCGCAGGCGAAGCAATCTCGGCACGACGGACGCCATGCTCCTCGACAAAGGTCGGCTTGCCAGAAATCGACTCCAGCACTCCGCATCGAGACGGCAGGAACATTGCACTGCGTATCGTGTCTATGGCATCGGGACTTTTGCGGCTCCATAGTTCATAGAGATGGTTCGGCAACCAGTCGGAGACCTCGGCCACGTCGTCTATGATCCATGGAATCCATGTATTGGTAGACACGTATACGGCTCCGTGCGACCCTATGACCGGACGCGTGGGGTCGGAGACACGAATCTGGTTGTGTATGTAGCGGAGCCATGCGGCTGCATGCGATGGCGACTCCAACTTCCCGAACCACGTCGGTTCGTTGCCGCTCTCCCATGCGACGATGGCCTTCTTGTCCTTCATGGTGCGGACAAAGCAGTCTATGTACTTCGCCTCCCAATACAGCGCCACGGGATCGCTTTGCGGATTTCGGTTTTCAATGGCTGGCGGAATGAACAGCCGAAACGTCATATGGCCAGTGAGAATCGCAACAATAAGCTTCATGCCGTGGCGCTCGGCCATATCGCAGAACTCGGCGAAGCGACCAAGCATTTTTTCGTCCACTCCGGCACGCCCGGCGGGCGTATCGGGAAGAGGCAGTTCGTCGAGCGTGAAGCGCGTCTCGCGGCGATTGCCGTAGTCAGGCCCTGCACGGTGGACCTCGACGATGGGCTGAAAGTCACTCCATGTGGGGAAAACTCGAAGGACAGTCACGCCATGGGCCTCAAGGACTGCAAGGTCCTTTTCGATGCTTTCTGGCCTCCAGTCCCGCCACATCCGCGTGGCGGTCTCGCTTGCCCAGTAATTGACGCCAAACTCGAACCGCCCGTCCTCGAAAAGCGGTTGGCGCGAATCGTTCGCGGCAATCGAGCCGCTGACGAAAACCGTCGTCACGGACAACATTGCCACTTGTTTCAGTTTATTCATAATTTTCTATCCTTTCTTGAGAATATCCAGACATCGCTTGGTTTTCAGCATATTGCCCGGTCTCCGGGCAAAGACGCCGCACAAAACATTTACGGAGCGGTACTTACAACCTTCACAGACTTCCAAGTCGCAACTTCAATCTCCTGAATCGGCCTGTGCGGAGTTCGTCCCTGAACAGCGCGCCGGATGCTCGCGTCGACCCGCAACCGTAAGAGTGCATTCGACGCCAAGCTCCCTGCACAACTTGACGAACAGATCGCCAAACGCCGCGTCATGAACGCGGTCGTCGTTCATTCCGTCAGGAACGCGCCCGTTTGCATACCGGTGGGAATACGTGAGATGCAAAGGCGGCAGACGGCCAGGATCGGCTTTGCCAAGGAGCGCCAACGGCGACCACTCCCTTATCATCGGCAGATACTCTTCGCGGCGACGCATGAAATCCCCGCTCGCGCGGGGCAGTCCAAACGCATGGCCTCCATATCTGAAACCCGGCAGAATTTCGTCGATCTCTTTTGGGTCCAGCGTGGTCTGCGCAATGTTTGCGTGAATCGCCGCCACCCCCAGGGGATTCGAATCCTTAAGCGCCATCATCAATGCGGCACAACCACCTGCGCTTCCGCCGTGTATGGAAATGCGTTTCGGATCAATCCCAAGCTCGTCGGCATGCGCCTGCAGATAGCGGACCGCCGCACAGCAGTCGTCGTAGACACCCTTGACAGGCGGATTCTCGCCCATCTTCCGCGCTTCGTCCACTGTGCGGTACTGCAAGGCGGCGACCGCCGCCAATCCGTCCGCGACAGAATCGAGCACCGGAAACAGTTCATGGTCAACGGCATAGCCCGTCTGCCAACTTCCGCCGTGTATCCGCACCTTGACCGGCACCCGTCCTGCTGCCCGTTCAGGACGCATGAACATCATGTGCTGTTTCGGATGTGCCCCGTAGTCCAATCTGCGGACCACCGCATGATCGACATGCGTCAGGCCCATGGCTTTTGCCGCCGGCAAGTCAAACGTGTTGTCGTCCACTGCAAATCCGCGGCAGCACCTGACGTCAAGCCTGGCCCGCGAGCCCTTGAACCTGCAACCGGCGAACGCAATGTTGCGGTGACAATCTGGAGTGGTCTCCATTTCCTTATGAACACCGAAGAACACTCCGCAGTCGATGAACGTGCAATCCTTGAAACGGACATTGCGCGATGCGCCGCCCTCAAGCCAATGATAGCTCGGCCGGGAAAGAACGCCAGCCTGCTCCAGCCTGTCGAAAGTGCAGTTTGCGACCGTTCCATAGGATGCATTGCAACTGAATCCGCGCGCACGGTTCGGTCCGAAGCGGCAGCCCTGCAGAAGAAATCCATTCCCGTTCTGGTTTTGCGAGGCAAAAAGCGAACCGGGCCTTAAGGCATCGCAATCCCGGTCGAACGTCACTTCGACCATCGTGTTGCATCCGGCGGCAACCTGCGAGTTGAGCCCCTTCTTGACCTCCGCCAGCTCCGCATCGGTCGGAACGACCTGACGTATCGCCGACACTACAGGCTGCGCCAGCGGAACGTAGCCATCCTTGGTGACGAACTGCACGGGGTCGCCGACCTTGAGCGTCCCCGCATACATATCCTTGACAAACGCCCGTGCGACACGCCCTCTGACCGATGAGACGAACTGATAAGGACCGTGAATGTTGACATCGTCGTCACAGTGATTGCAGGCGACGCAGTCTATAAGTTTTGGCCCGACCTTCATGCCGCGGCTGTTGAACGCATCGTGGTTGCCGCTTCGATAGCGGCGGAGTGAACGTTTGACGGGATCGCTTTCGGCGGGGCGCGGCACGACCGAGCAGCGCAGATACGTATTGCCGCCATCCCCAAGCATTTCGCGGAACCCGTTCGATCCGGGCGTCGAATACACGGTGATGTCCTCCATGCGGCAGTTGCGGCAGTTGACAAGGCATACCGCATGAGCCCTATTGCTGATCGACTGCGTATTGCCGTACGTATCGCAGCCGAAAGACCAGACCACGACATCACCGGCTCGTCCCTTTTTGTTTTTGCCGCCAGTGACGGAATAGCGCCGCTCGCCCGTCCGGACGATCTTCTCGCCGCCCATGCGCATCGGATTCACAAGATCGCCGGTCTTGCCGTCGTAGACCTGTATCGGCCAGCCGCCGGCCCGATCCTCGTATCCTTCGGCGATTTCCACATCCCACTCGCCGTCCGGTCCCACGTTTCTGATGACGCCCTGCGTAAAAGGAAGACGATGCGGATAGTCGATCACGGCGTTCTTGAACGCCACATCTTCGCATCCGTCAAGACGAATCATCCCGCTGCGGATTTCTCCCTGCAATTCCGAACCCTGAAAATCCACGGTGACGCCCTTGACATTTCGGAGATGGATCGACGCGACACTCCCGGGCTCGAGAACATAGACGGACTTCGGAATCCTTACGTACCTCAACCCCGACGCAAGCGCATTGTCTATGATTTTCTGGACGTCTCCGCCGTCTGTGTTTTTGCGCAAAGCCACTCTTGGTTTTTGTCTGAACCCGTCCAGCAGCGCCCGTCGCCGCGGATTGTCCGATGATGGCTTCATATGAGATGCGTCCGGTCCTTCATGTTCGACGCTCCACCCGCTATACTCGCGAAAGGCATGGTAGGTCCAATCCCATCCGTATTCCTCGAAAACCGAAATGCAGTCCGCCATGTACCGGTCTGCGCCTTCAGCCCAGGCAATTGCGCTGAACTCCCCGACGTATATCTTTGCGCCGTATTTCCGTTCAAAGTCACGAACTGGTGCCAGAGTTTTGCGTATAAAGTCAATGTCCCATCCCCTTGCCTTGTCAGGATAGCTTGTCTTTTCTTTCAGTTCACTTCTGCTTCCTATGCCCTGATGTGTGAATGCCTGCGGCACGTACATGTGAACCTGGTAAATCACATTGTCCATCGGAAGTGGTTTGAGCTGCGAAAACGCGCTTGGGGCGTCCCACCTGTTCGCCTCCATGATTATCGTCGTATGGGGGTCGATTTCTCGGACAGCCTCTGCGGCACGCTTCTGGAGCGTCCAATAGTCGCAGACTGCGGGACGCGTCTGCGCAGGCTCGTTCACGAGGTCGAAGCCATATACTTCAGGACGACGCTTGAACCGCGACGCTATCCTCTGCCAGCACTTCACGAAATGATCGGCGTATTTCTCGTCATGGAACATCGTCCAATCAAGGTCTGGATCGCGTCCGCCGGGAGGGGTGTGCAGATCAACCACGATCTTTATGCCGTATTTCGCCGCAAACGGCAAGACGTCCCGATCAAGATGGTCAAGCCTTTCGTCCAGCCAGCGGTCGTATTCTTCCAAGTCGCGGTTCTTGCCGATTGCAAGGAAAGAATGCCTGCTCATCTGGTAACGCGCCAACGTAGCGCCCCACTCGTGGAGGGTGCGAAAGTCATCCTCTGTGCACGGTCTCAACGGCAGCATGACGCCGCGCAGCAACGGTCGGGTCTTCACATGATCAGGATATGATATGCGACGGTCCGAACCAGCCAAGAATGCAGCAGAATCCCCCGATTTCGGCATCTTGGACGAAATTGGCACGCCACCATCAGTCCCCGCATCGCACTGCACTGCAACAGCGACGGTGAACCCGAGCAAAAACATGAAAACTTTGCGTTTCATA
>SUVZ01000060.1 GCA_015061765.1 Lentisphaerota bacterium | reverse complement strand
CCTTACTTCCCTAGGGAAGTTATCAGAAAAGAGATATATGTCAGACAAGTACAATCCTCTGGTATTCCATACAGTTCGCATGAGTAAATGAACCAGATCAGGTGCATTTACTTCCGCACTCTACCTGCATAATAATTTCGCTTGCGTTCAAAGATGGGATGTGATATCTTATGAGGCGTTCGAAAGAAAAAGGAGACTTAAAACTATGGCAGGTAAACTTGAAGATCGCGTCAGAGAAATTATTGTCGATCAGCTCGGCGTCAATGCGGAGCAGGTGACGACGGAAGCGTCGTTCATCGACGATCTCGGTGCGGATTCCCTTGATTCCGTCGAGCTCATCATGGCGTTCGAAGAGGAATTTGGTGCAGCGATTCCTGAGGAGGACGCTGAGAAGCTTACGACTGTGGGCAAGGTCATCGACTACCTCACATCCAAGGGCTTCGGCGACGCGGCCAACTAAGTCCGCTTGCCTTGTCAACAAGGGTGAAAAAGAGACCGCGCGTCAGCGTCGGTCTCTTTTTGAATGTACGGATGGAGAGGTCGCTTTCTTGACATGCCCCTCCCGGCGCCCAATAGAAGCCCTTGTTTTAGGTGCAATGAGCGGTTTGTTCTGATATAATTCGGCGCACCACCAAATGAGGTTTTGTAAGATGATTGAAACAGACGTATTGATTGTTGGTGCAGGTCCGGCTGGATTGGCGGCGGCGATCGCACTCAAGCGTGGCGCCAAGGAGCGCGGAGGCGAAAGCTCTCCGCGCGTGATTGTGTTGGACAAGGGGCGCAGCGTAGGGTCCCATGTACTGTCCGGCGCAATAATAGATCCGTCGGGATTCAAGGGCCTTCTCACGGATTCGGAGATCGAGAAACTGCCAGTCGAGGCGAAGGTCGTGAAGGAGAGTTTCCGCACCCTGCTCTGCCGCAGATGGTCGCTCAGGGTGCCGTGGGTTCCGCCCATGATGAGCTCAAAGCGCTATCCTGTCGCGTCCCTGACCAAGGTTGTGCAGTATCTTGCCGACATCGCCCGGAAGGAGGGCGTTGAGATATACACGGGCTATGCAGTCACCGAACTCATAGAGAGGAATGGCGTTGTGGTCGGCGCCCGTACAGGCGAGAAGGGATTGGACAAAAATGGCGCAAAGAAGTCCAACTATCTTGCGTCGGAGGAGGTATGCGCCAAGACGGTGATTCTCGCAGAGGGCGGATGCGGAATCCTTACCGAAAAGCTGATCGCCTCGAGAAAACTTCAGGGTGCGCGCCCGCAGACGTACGCCCTTGGCATCAAGGAACTGATAGAGGTGCCTGCCGGAACGCAGACGGCGGGCGAGGTGATGCACACGTTCGGTTGGCCGAGCGATTTCGATACGTACGGCGGCGGATTCGTGTATCACGTGTCCGAGACGCAGGTGATGGTCGGCTATGCGTATGCGCTTGACTACAAGCGTCCGGAAATCGATCCGTTCGACCTGTTCCGGCAGTTCAAGGGCGCGAAGGCCGTCCGACGCCATTTCGAGGGCGGGAAGACTGTCGCATACGGCGCGAAGGTCATTCCCGAGGGCGGATACTATTCTGTACCCAAAGTCCAGTCGCCTGGCGTGCTTATCGTCGGTGACGGTGCTGGACTTCTAGACTCGCTTCGCATAAAGGGTGTGCATATCGCACTCCAGAGCGGGATGGCGGCGGCGGAGAGCATCCTCACTGGCAAGGACTATGGCGAACTGCTCAGGAATACGTCCGGCTGGAAAGAGATGAAACGCGTTCGCAACGTGCGTGCCGGCTTCTGCTATGGACTGCCTTGGGGTGTTGCGATGGCCGGTTTGGCATGGATCACAAGAGGCCTTTTCCCGTTTTTCCGGGTGCCGGGGCTCTCGGAAGGTGATGCGGAAGGCCTTCGTGAAATCGGACGCATGTCATACGGAAAGGCTCCCGTTCCTGCGGACCTGCCGCCATCGGTCATGCCGGATCGTCTTACGGACGTGTTCATGAGCGGCACGATGCACGAAGAGGATCAGCCGTGCCATCTCAAGGTTCTTGATCGTGCCAAGTGCGAAGAGTGCCGCAAGCGGTTCGGAGCGCCGTGCACGCGGTTCTGTCCAGCAGAAGTGTATCGTATGGAGGATGGAGAGCTTGAAATCGATTTTTCCAACTGCCTGCACTGCAAGACGTGCCGCATAAAATGTCCCGTGAAGAACATTGACTGGACATTCCCTCAGGGTGGAGACGGTCCGCGATACACAAGGATGTAGGACGTATTTCCCGGTGCGGATGCGGGAAGTTTCACTTCAATGCCTTGGCTGGTTGCGAATATGGTATAATTCGCGGTTTAAAGAGAGAGAAGAATCATGACACTTGCAGAACTCGAAGAAGGCAAAAAGGTTTCGTTGGCGGAGATCTCGGCGGCGGAAGGTGCGGATGCCGTTGAGGCGCTCCGCGTGAAGTATGTCGGCCGCAACGGTTCCATCCCCGCGCTGATCAAGGCGATGAAGGATGTTCCCAAGGAGGAGCGTCCGGCATTCGGCAAGGCTGTCCAGGCCTGGAAGAAGGAGGTTGAGGACGCCCTTGCCGCAAAGGGGGCCGGTGCATCCAAGGCCTGCTCCGGCAAGGTCGAGAATGTGGATGCAACGCGTCCCGGAATGTGGCCCGAGCTTGGTGCGGCCCATCCCATCTCGAAGGTGATCGCCGAGTCCGCCCGCATCTTCTCGCGTCTTGGCTTTACGGTGGCGGACGGTCCGGACATCGAGAACCCGTTCAACAACTTCACGGCGCTCAACACGCCGCCTCACCATCCGTCGCAGGACCGTTCCGATACGTTCTGGCTTGCCGCCGACGCGCTTCTGCGCACGCAGACGTCGCCCGTGCAGGTGCGCACCATGATGCAGAACAAGCCGCCCGTGCGCGTAATCTGTCCCGGCCGCACGTATCGCCGCGACACGACGGATGCCACGCACTCCGCGAATTTCCACCAGATCGAGGGGCTTTACGTCGATGTGAAGCCGGTATCCCTTGCGGACCTCAAGAGCGTCCTTTCGTATTTCGCGAAGGAGATGATGGGCGATGGCGGCGTACGTTTCCGTCCGCACTTCTTCCCGTTCACCGAGCCCAGCGTGGAAGTGGACTTCCGCTGCCACGTGTGCAAGGGCAAGGGTTGCAAGGTGTGCAAACAGTCGGGATGGATCGAGATCGCCGGTGCCGGCATGGTGGATCCCCGCGTGTTTGGGCATGTAGGCTGGAATCCCGAAGAGGTTTCAGGGTATGCCTTCGGTTTCGGTGTCGAGCGCATTGCGATGATCAAGTACGGCATCCCCGACATCCGCTGGCTCTACGAGAACGACTTGCGCTTCCTTGCGCAGACTGCCTGAGGGCGACATGCTCTCTTTCCAGCAGGGACAGAAACAGTCGCAGCAGCTGGCGCCTGCGGTGCGCCAGTCAATCCGCATGCTCGCGATGAGCCTGCCGGACCTCCGTCAGGAGATCGTGCGCGAGATTTCGTGCAATCCGCTGATTGAGGATGTAGACCATGTGCTGGAGCAACCTTTGGATGACGCGGTCTCGCAGAATGACAGACGGGAGAGCGAGGCGGCGTCGTTGACGCCTGAGGATGAGGCGGCGCCTTCAGTCAATCCGAGCGAGGACGATGTCGAACGGCGGCAGCGTTTCTTCGATAATCAGGTTGAGGAAGAGACTCTTCACGACCACCTGGAGCGTCAGATTCCGGTGTCCGATCTGGCGCCGGGCGACTACGCCCTTGCCGAGACCCTCATCGGCAACCTGAATGACGATGGATATTTCGATGGATCCCTGCCGGATGTCGTGATGGTGTCGGGAGAGAGCGAGGAACATGTGCTGGGAGTCCTTGCGGCGATCAGACGCTTTGATCCGCCAGGTTGCGGGGCGAGAAGCCTCAAGGAATGCCTACTTGCGCAGATGGACAAGCTTGATGATTCGCCATGGGAGGATGAAGTGCGCTCTCTCATCGAGAATCACCTTGAGGACATTGCCGCCGGACGGGTCGCGAAGATATTGGAGTCGCTGGATGTCGGACGCGCAGAATACGCGGCGGCCCTCCGCGAACTCCGCACGCTGGATCCGAAGCCCGGACGAGCGTTCATCGGTTCGGGCGAATCGAATCGCATCGTGAAGCCAGAGGTTCATGCCGTCCGGGAGAAGGGGCGCTGGATCGCGGATGTGGACGACCGGTCTCTGCCGGACATAAAGATATCGCCTCGCTACCTGAAGATGATCGAGGATCCGTCCGTGCCTAAGGAAACAAGGGAATATCTGCAGGAGCGTCTTGCCGCCGCGCATCAGCTGAACGAAGCCATAGAGCATCGCGAGGGGACGATCAGGGCGATATCGCAGGAGATATTCGACCGGCAGCCAGGGTTTTTCGAGTCCGGACTGAAGGGCCTCAAGCCGCTCACAATGGTTGAGGTCGCAGAAAAGGTCGGGGTGCATCCCACGACCGTGTCCCGAACGGTTAACGACAAGTATGTGTCCACGCCCAAGGGCGTCGTTGAGCTGCGAAGGTTTTTCACGCAGGGGATAGAGACCGCAGACGGCAGAATGGTGGCGAAGGATGCGGTGCATGACGTCCTCAAGGCTCTCGTCGACGCTGAAGACAAGCGTTGTCCGCTATCGGACGAGGCTCTTGCCGCCAGACTCAAGGATCAGGGATTCCCAGTGGCTCGCCGCACCGTCGCCAAGTATCGCGGCATTCTCGGCATCCCCGGCACATCCGAAAGGCGAGTCCGATGACATGGCGGGAGCGGATCTCGGCCTACTGTGACGTATACCGGCTTGTCTGGCCGTTGGCGCTTGGCATGGCGAACAACGCGATCATGCAGTTCGTAGATCGCGTGTTCCTCTCCAATGAATCGACCGCTTCTCTTGAGGCGGTCCTGCCGGCTTCCATGCTGGCGCTGCTCTTTGTCGGGTTCTTCCAGTCGGTGGTGGCGTATTCGGGGACGTTCGTGGCGCAGTATTTCGGTGCGGGAGTTGAGGATGGATGCCGCACGAGCTACAGGGCGGGTCTTGTGCTTTCTGTCGTGTTCGGCGCGTTGCTCATGTGTCTTGTGCCGATCGGGAATCTGGCGTTCGACTTCGTGGGGCACTCCCCTGAAGTGCTTGCACGGGAGAAGACGTACTATTCCATAACGGTCGCAGGCGGTTTTGCGATGTGCGGAATGATGGCGGCGAGCGGATTCTTCACCGGAAGGGGAAAGACCCGGTTGGTGTTCTGGGCGAATCTTCTCGGCAATGTGCTGAACATCATTTTCGACTACCTGTTCATCTTCGGATTCGATGCCGGAGTGCCATGGTTGAGGCTTGAACCCTGCGGGATTGCGGGTGCGGCATGGGCTACGGTCATTGCCCAGATTGTGCAGATGCTCGTGCTGAACGTGATTGCGCTGAGAGAAACCACCCGAAGGATCGAAGCGTCCGCCGATGCAGGGACATGCAGGGACGGCATCGGCCAATTGATGGTCAAGATCCTGCGCTACGGCATACCGTCTGGTGTGCAGTCGATGCTGAATTGCCTTTCGTTCGTCATATTCGTGTGTCTGACAGGCAAGGTCGGGGATCTGGCCTTCGCCGTTTCGAACGCCGCCTTCACGGTGAACTACCTGCTGATTGCTCCGATAGAGGGCATTGCCATCGGTGCAGGCGTGCTTGTCGGCCAGCATCAGGGGGCAGGCGATTCGCACGGGGCGTTCCAGTGCGGGAACAGAGCGATTGTGCTCGGCGAATTGTATGTGATGGTCGCCAGCACTCTTGTGCTTGTATTCAACCGTGAGCTCCTTATGATGTTCGCCGGGGGTATCCCTCTGGCGGAACTGGGGGCGTTTCTGTCTCTCGGATTCCAGCTTTTCGTGCTGATGGTGTTGTGGCAGTATTGCGATGTTGCGGATGTGATCTTGTCCGGTGCGTTGAAGGGAGCGGGCGACACCCGCTTTGTGATGGCGTGGATGTTCATCATGGCGTTTCCGTTCTGGATGCCGATACTTTTCGTGACGTACTGGCTCCATCCCACGATGGTTGCCCTGTGGTCGACCATGGTCGTGTATGTGTTCGTGTTTTTCGTCGGCACGTGGATACGCTGGGTGAAGGGCCCCTGGCACAAGATCCGCCTCATCGCATGACGCAGGACCATGGTGTGGAAGATTCAGCGGAGATGTCCAGCAAGAAGGTTTCGCCAGCGGGCGCCGGTCCGGTGACGGCGGTTCCCTTCGCTCTGGACCGGACATGCAAGAAAAGCCTGTCCGATCAGCTTGCTACCGGTTTGAGAGACGCGATACGCATAGGATATTACCGGACCGGGACGGCACTGCCTTCAAAGGAAAGCCTGGCTTCCTGTCTGGGGGTGAGCGAGATTGTCGTCAGAACCGCATACGGCAAACTTGCTTCTGAGGGGCTGGTCGTATCCCGTCCAAGGATTGGAACCGTTGTGCTTCCCGCGAAGTCGCAGGTATGGAGGGGGCAGGTTCTCTGTGTGATGACGGATCATGACTTCAACTTCCGCCTCAACACTGTTGTTGAGATGCTGCGTTCGGGATTGACGCGCGAGGGCTTCCTCTTTTCCCAGGTGCAGATTCTGTATGACCGCGAGGAGCAGCCTGACTACACCGCCTTCGACCATTCCGTCAAGCATGCGGTGGACTTCGCGATTCTGGCGTTTGGCGATGAAACCATAGAACGGCATCTCTCTGAGAGCGGCGTGCCCTATGTCGTGTTCGGCGGCGCATGGAACGGATTGAAGGGCTGCATCGGATGTCTGCAGTTCTACTACAGGGACGCAATATCGGATTTTGTGAAGCACTGCCTTTCATCCCGAGTCAAGGATGTAATGATCGCATGCTGCAACCGGACGACGCCTCTGTGCGATATGCTTGCCGATGCGCTTTCCGGCGCCGGGATTGCGGCGGACATCGCGTGCGTCCCTTCGGACCGGCATTTCAACCGTCTGGAAAGCGTGGCGCAAAGCGGCGCGGCATTTGCGAGAAAGACGTTCTCATGCTCCAGGGACGCGTTGCCGGACGTTGTGTATGTTACCGATGATTTTCTGGCTTCGGGGATCCTTGCCGAAACCGCCGCAATGGGGCTGCGCATACCGGAAGACATAAAGATGGTCTGCAACATCACTGAAGGCTGCAGACCCTATTCCAAATCTTCGCTTGCCGGGATATCTGTGGATCCCGCATCGGCAGGAGAACGTTTTGCGGACGCTCTTCTGGAATATCTTAAATGCAATAAACCGTTTTCCAACATTGTCGTCAATGTCCCCTATGTGAGGGGGGAGTCATTTCCGTGAACACCGGCAACGGCGCATTCGGTATATTCGGTATATCGATTTGGCAGGCATTTTCATTGAATCAATTTTGCGGATGTGAGACAATTGCCGCATTCATCGGTTTGAACAAGGATTTGTTGAATGTCAAACATGTCAAAAGGTTTTACTTTCTGCATGGCGACATGTGTCGCATTTGCGATCCATGCGGCGGAATGCATGAGCGATAGTGCATTCGTTATTCTGCGTCCTGAAACCAGTTCGTTCTGGACGACGGCGACCAACAGTTCGATGTCGGTCCCGGTTGAATACCCCAAATCCAGCCAGTCGGCCACATTGGAGGTGGCCGCGGCGGTCGGCGGATATCGGCGTGTCTATGAAAACATCACATCAGGTTTCTGTTCCTTTACCCTGCCGGAGCCGTCTGCGGCGAGACTTGAGAACGTGTATTTCCTGAAGCTGACGTTTGACGACGGCACCGTGCGCACGGCAAAGCTTGGTCTGGTGCAGGGAATTCAGCCGGAGAATGAGGGGTTTGCGCGATGCATCGTGCCGTACGGGGCGTCAAGGTGGAACCGTATCTACGGACAGGCCGTTCTGCCCGTTCCGTACGGTTGCACGTCATTGACGGTCAATGGGCGGCGCGAGGAGCTGGACGGATCGCAGGGATGGTTGGCGATCGACGGTGGAGCCGTTGGCGACAGGATTGGTCTGACGGCGGTTGTGGATGGCGAGGAGTGTTCCGCTGTGCTTTCAAGGATGATCGGCGGCATGTTTCTCCATGTGCGATGAGAGAGGAGGTGTCTTATGGTTCATGATATGAGGCTTGCCTGTGCTTTACTTGGATCGTTTCTGGCGTTTCAGTCTGTTGTGGCGAAGCAGAAGACTGTAGTCTGTGAAGGTGAGTATCCATACCATCTGCAAGGCACGGCTACGGACGGCACAAACATATACTGGACGTTCACGACCGTGCTTGCGAAAACCGACTGGTCGGGAAAGCTCGTGGGCAAGACATCAATCGAAAAAGGCCACATGGGAGACCTCTGCTTCAGGAACGGCAAGGTGTATGTGGGGATGAATCATGGAAAGAAAGATGGCGCCAGGGTCGGTGACGAGGTGTGGATATACGATGCGGAAACGCTAAAGCTGCTGGGAAAGCGTCCCACCCCCGAGCCTGCATGGTGCAACAACGGGATTGAATGGTACGGCGGAAGCTTTTGGGTCATAACGAGCGCTCCGCGCCATTCGGAATACAATTTTCTCTATGAATACACCTCCGATTTCAGGTACAGGACTTGCGTGATGGTGAAGAGCGGGTGGACGAATCTTGGCGTCCAGACCATCTGCCGCAAGGGAGACACGATTCTTCTTGGATGCTATGGCGGCGACGATCCTGAACAGCCGCACAAATCGTGTACGGTGGCGATAGATGGACGCCGTCTTTTGGATGCCGCACATGGACAAAAGCGCAAGCCGCTCCAGATTGAATGGCGCAGGGATGTCAACACGGCGGAAGGTCTGCTGGTGAAGGATGGATGCATCTGGGAGGCGCACAGCATACTGCTGTCGGCCAAAGGCGGCAAGAAGATATGGACGGCTCGGATTTTCCCGTCCAAGGGGCTTGAAGAGTTTAGGAATAAAGGAGAAGAAAAATGAAAAGAATGTTTCTGTTTGCGGTTGCGCTGTCGTTCTTTGCGTCCGGCGCTGAAGAGCTCTCCATCGACCGGGTGATAGTGCGGCAGCAGTGGCCGTGGTCGACGGACGTAAAGGTGGAATATGAGATTTCGGGTGTCACCGAGCCTGTAGATATATGCGTAGAGGCATGGAACGGAGTTGAACGGCTGGATCCGGCACGGCTGAACGCATCCATGCGCGGCGACATATACAACATAACGAAAGGCGGAGTGAAGAGCTTTGTCATAGATCCCGTGGCGGCGTTTGGGACGGACGATGCGGCCTTGTCCGATTTCAAGGTGAAACTGTCGACGGTTAAGTCTGCCGGGAATATGGATGAAGTGCTGTACAGGATATATGACCTCAAGACCGGCGACAGGGAGGATGTCACCCGTGCCATGCTCTTGAACGGGGAGATGGGCGCTGTTTCGCGTGACTACTCCGCGTTGGGCGAGTCATTCGGTGCGGAGGAGGGTGAATTCTCCACTCCGTTCGAGGATGTACTTATCTGGACAGGTGTGACGAACGACGTCAAGTACAAGACCACGCATCTTGTAATGAGAAAAATTCCGGCGAAGGGAGCCTCCTACCTGATGGGCACGAACGCCTGCCAGTCGTTGGGCAAGAGCAGTTCCAATCAATCCGCACACGAAGTTTCCTTTACAAACGACTATTACATGGCGGTGTTCGAGCTTACGGAGGGGCAGTTCCTCACGCTTGTCACAAACAGTCAGTATTCGATCAAGAGCACAATGAACTATACCAATGCGACCGATAGATACTATCGTCCGTATTATGCCCGTATTGCGGAGGATGTTGCTCCTCATATCATAAAGTCCGGCGGAAAGGGGTGGCCGGCTGACGGACATGCGATTGCAGAAGATAATAACATTCTTAAGATGCTGCGTACCCTTACGGGCGACAACGGCTTCGATTTGCCGACTGAGGCGGTGTGGGAGTTCGCCTGTCGTGCGGGGTCCACGAATGACCTTTATATCGGAATGAACCGTGGTGATGAACGGTTGGATATGATTGCGCGCTGGAAGAACAACAACGGCAATCTCGTCAACCCTGATTACAACTGTACGTCTGCGGAAGGCGGTACGGCGATCGTCGGCTCCTATGCGCCAAACGTTTGGGGACTTTATGATATGTACGGGAATTTGAGCGAATACTGCCTCGACCGCTATATCGGTGACTTGTCGCCTTATGCAGGGGATGATCCTTGGGGGCCGACAAGCAGCGAGGCTTCAAAGGAGTATTATTTCAGGGTTCTGCGCGGTGGCGATTGCACTGTCGACTATAATTACGGACAATATTCCAGCTATCGCACTTATGGCAATGTCGCCAATGGCGGCAAGGGAGGCGTTCGTCTTTGTCTCACGATATATTGATCCGGTACATGAACAGTATCGCCCGTCATTTGTTTTGTTGCACATTGCTGTGTACCGCCTTGCCGCTGAAATCCGAAGTAGACCGGAAGATCATCGGTTACGGATGGGATCTGCTTGCGGCGACACCGGAAATTCTGCTCGCCAATGCGGAGAAGCTGGATGAGACGGGCCTTGATGGAGTCTTCACTGAGATACGTTTCAGGGTTGGCAAGGATGGGTTTTCGTCCCAGACCATAGCAACCGACAAGGCCTGGCCACGCGAAGAGTTGGAGCGTTCGTCGCTTTCGAGTCTCAGGCGGTTCCAGGAACACAAGGGGCTCAGGGAGAGTCTGCTTGGCGCATGGTTCATGCCGCAACGACGTCTGGACTGGAAGGATGATGCGGCATGGGCGCGCTTTGCCGGAAACATGGGTGAGTTGGCGAGATTGGCCCATGCCGCAGGGCTCAAGGGGCTGTTTCTGGATACGGAGGACTATGCGCATCAAAGCCAGTTCACATATTGTCCGGTAAAGGACGGCATGTCTTGGGATGAGGCGGCTCATTTGGCCCGGAGGCGCGGACGCGAAATGTCAGCAGCGATATTTGGAGCGCATCCGTCTGCGGTCCTGATGGCCACATGGTTCCTCTCGGTCAGGCAGGGATATGCGCTTTCCTCCGATCCGGACGGAGCATTGTGTTCCAGTGGAGATATGTGGCCTGCGTTTTTGAACGGAATGCTTGAGGCGGCACCGCATCGGGCCAGGTTCGTGGACGGATGCGAAACCGGATATCAGCTCGATTCCTTGTTGAACGAGTTCCATCTGGAGTCTACAAGGATGCGCAGGGGCGTGGAACGCCTCATCTCTTCCGGCAACAGGAAGAAGTTCCGGGAACCGTTTGCAAGCGCGTTTGGCCTGTATCTGGACATGTACGTGAACGAGTCTGGCGGGGGGTATTATTTTGGTCCGGCATCCGATGGATCCCGCTTGACGAGGTTGAGACAGAACATCGGACAGGCATTGGAGTGTTCGACATCAGGGTATGTCTGGGTTTACGGCGAACGCCATTCATTTGTGGAATGGGAATCGATTCCGCGGGAACTGGGGGCGTTTCAGAAGCGTTGGGGTGATAAGCTGCGTGACAAAGTTGGAACATGGGCGGAGCAGCTTCCAGGTTTGGCAAAGACTTTGTGTCTGGCCAAGAATAGGGATGGCGTGCTTCGCGGAGAGGTCGGGCGGCTGGAGTCTTCAGGCTCTTTGGTGAATCTGTTGGGGAATGGACAGTGCAGTATGGCCGGCATGGATGGAGTTCCCAAGGGGTTTTGGACATGGACGGCACCAAGAAGTCCAGGAAATGTCTTTCTACATGATCTGTCGGATGGACACGGAGATAAATCCTCGATTGCCGTGCGTGGGCGTGCAAGCGGGGTTGTCGGGGTTGATGTGACGGTCCGGTCGGGGGAGATTCTGTATGCAAGCTTCTGGATGAAGGGTGAAGGTGGACGCGGTTCGGTCGCATTCAAGAAAGGTGGGGGATTTGTATGGAAATGGCCCCGGGAAATCATGATTTTCGGGTCTCCGGATGTAAACGGATGGCGCAAGGGCGAGGTTTTCGTCAATGTGCCTGAAGGGGCGACGAAAGCCACCTTGATGGCATCTGCTTTCCTTGATGAAGGCCAATGCGTTTGGTTTGATGATTTCAAGGTTTGCAGGCAGGATGATTCTGCTTCACGTTAATAAGGAGAAGTTGACATGAAAATCTCGCGGTTCTTGATGGTTTCTGTATTGACGGCATGGGTGTTGAGTCCGGCGCTGTCAGCGGCGTCCATTCCTGCGGTCGTTCCCGCCCCGCAGAGGATGAAGGTGAACGGCGGCGCGTATTCGGTCAAGGCGAAGAGGATCGACGGTTCGCTCTACTCCTTCAGGGACGACTCCTCGCTCCCAAGGGAGGGGTATGGCCTCGTCGTCACGGAGAAGGGAATTGCGGTGACAGCCGCCGACGCCGCCGGACGCTTCTACGCCGAGCAGACGCTCCGCCAGCTTTTGTCCGAGAAGGACGGCACGCTGACGTTCCCGTGCGTCGAGATTTCGGATTCGCCATCCTTCGGCTGGCGCGGGGCGCTGCTTGACGAGGGGCGCCATTTCTTCGGCAAGGAGACCGTGAAGGGCATGATCGACCTCATGGCGTACCACAAGCTGAATGTCTTCCATTGGCATCTTACCGAGGATCAGGGATGGCGCATGGACATCCCCGGCATGCCGGAGCTTGTGCAGTACGGATCGTGGCGCAGGGAGTCCCCGAAGCACGGGTCGAAGCTCCAGGTTCTCGGGAACTTCAGGTACAGGAGCGAACTGAACGGGCAGAAGTACGGACCGTTCTACTACACGGAGGCGGATCTGCGCGAAATCGTGGCATACGCCGCCGAACGCCACGTCCGCATCGTTCCGGAGGTGGACATCCCGGGCCACATGCGCTCGGCGATCGCCGCGTACCCGAATCTTACGTGCTTCCCGGCGAACATAACAGAACGCAGCGCGTACAGCGACTGGGGGATCTCCACGGATGTTCTCTGCATCGGCAATGACGAGACTGTCGCATTCCTTGAGAAGGTGTTCGATTTCATCTGCGACGTGTTTCCGTCAGAGGTGATCCACATCGGCGGCGACGAGTGTCCGCGCGTCAACTGGGAGAAGTGCCCCAAGTGCCGCGCGCGCATGGAGAAGGAGGGTTTTGCCAAGGCCGGACAGCTTCAGGGCTGGATAACAAGGAGGATGGCCGCGCACCTCGCAAAGCGCGGGCGCCGCATCATGGGCTGGGACGAGATTCTCGCCGACGACGCGCCCAAGTCGGCGATCGGCCAGAGCTGGCGCACGCAGAAGGGAAATGGCGCGGGGACGACGCTTGTAGGTGGAGCGGAGGCGGCG
>SUVZ01000059.1 GCA_015061765.1 Lentisphaerota bacterium | reverse complement strand
GAGGCACAGCGTGCCGCCGAGCGCGCCGCCCGCAAGGCCGAGGCCGAGCAGCTTGCGACGAAGCTGACGGGCCTTTCCGTCACTGTTTCCGCGCAGGTCAAGGAGGACGGAAAGTCCCTCTACGGCAGCGTGAAGGCGTCCGACCTTCTCGCGGCCATCGAGGCCGACCGCGGAATCAAGATCGAGCGCAGCCAACTCAATCTGCCCGACCAGCTCAAGGAAGTCGGCCAGTACGACGCCAAGATCGATCTTGGCGAGGGCGTCTCTGTGCCGTTCAAGGTCTGGATCGTCGAAGAGAACAAGGCCGAAGCCTAAGAGCCTGTGTTCCAATGAAAGAATCGGGGTGGTCCGTTATCGGATCACCCCGTTTCTTTTTGGTGTCAGTTTCTTGAATTATCGCTGATTCTGTTATGTCAATCAGACCGTAGCGAGAGCGGCTTCACCCTTCGCATTGTCCTTGAAGCGGAATACGAGAATCGCCTTGTCGCCGTCGCCTAAGGCGTAGGCGTAGGAGTATTCAATGTCCGCACCGGCGGCATCCAGCTTGGCGGTGACTTCCGCCATGCCGCCTGGATGGTTGGGAACTGTTGCCATCACCACATCCGTTTCGCGGACCGCAAATCCGGCCTCTGCGAGCACTTTGCATCCCTTTGCGTGGTCGTCGACGATCATGCGGACGATGCCGAAGTCTGCGGTGTCTGCGAGCGAGAGGGTTGCGATGTTGATGTCGGCCTTGGCGAGTTCGCGGCAGATTCCGGCGAGCTGGCCCGGCTTGTTCTCGAGAAAGATGCTGATCTGCTTGATTGTCATTGTCTGTCCTCCTATTTCTTGCGGTTATCGATGACACGCCTGATCTTGCCTTCGCTGCGGGGAAGTGTACCGGGACCGACGAGTATGATCTTAGGGGTGAGTCCAATGATCGACTTTACAGCCTCGAGAACGCGGCGGCGGAGATCTTCGAGATGGCGGATGTTGTCCGAGAACGCCTCGGCGCAGACCTCCACCTTGATCTCAAAGAGATCGAGCGTGTCGGTGGACGAAAGGACGATCTGATAGTGCGGGGCCACCTCAGGCACGCGGAGAAGGCCGGCCTCGATCTGTCCGGGGAATACGTTCACACCGTGGATGATGAGCATGTCGTCGGAACGGGCGGAAATGCGGTCCATGACTCGCATCGTGCGTCCGCAGGCGCACGTCTCAGTGCGCAGGCGCGTAAGGTCGCGTGTGCGGTAGCGGATCATCGGAGTGCCGCAGCGAGAGATCGTGGTGAACACCAGTTCGCCGACCTCGCCGTCAGGCAGCGGCTCGAGCGTGTCCGGATCGATGATTTCCGGGTAGAAGTGGTCTTCCCAGATATGGAGACCGTCGCTTTGGCTGCAGGAACCCGCGACGCCGGGGCCTGCGATTTCCGTGAGTCCGTAGATGTCGTGCGCAACTATGCCGGTTTCTCGTTCGATCGTACGGCGCATTTCGTCGGTCCAGGGTTCGGCGCCGAAGATGCCGTGCTTGAGGTTCGTGTCCTTGCGGAAATCGACGCCCTGGCGTTTCGCCTCGTCCATGATGCGCAGGAAGTAGCTTGGCGTGCAGGCGATCGCGGTGACTCCGAGGTCTCGCATGAGCATCACCTGACGTTCGGTGTTTCCTCCTGAAGTGGGAAGAACCGCGCATCCCATTCCTTCGCCGCCGTAGTGAAGACCGAGACCGCCGGTGAAGAGTCCGTATCCGTAGCTGACCTGCAGAACGTCTCCGGCGCGGATGCCATACATCGCGAGACAGCGCATCGCTCCGTTCTGCCACACCTCCACGTCCTTCATCGTGTTGGGAATGCAGATCGGCTTGCCCGTGGTGCCGCTTGAGCAGTGGAAACGCACTACCTCGTCCATGGATGCTCCGCGAAGCCCCATCGGATATTCGTCGCGGAGATCGGTCTTCTTCATGAACGGGAGGAGTTTGATGTCCGCAAGGGTCTTGATGTGATCGGGCTTCACGCCACGCTCGTCGCAGCGCTTGCGGAAGAGCGGGACGCGCTCATAGGCGTACTTCACCGTCCACTGGAGACGGTGGAGCTGAAGCCCGCGCAACGGGGCTACGGGCATGTAGTCCATTGCGGAGACTGGATGCGTCGGTGAATTGACGTCATGCGGCAGTTCTGGATATGTCATTTTGTCAGTTCCTTTTATTTTAACCTGGCGTCATGGGGCGTCAAGTGTTGAAAGTGCCTTGAGAAGGGTGTCCATTTCGGCGTCCGTGCCGATGGTGATGCGCAGACGGTCTCCGGTGCGCGGGCCCTTGAAGTATCTCACGAATATGTTCATGGCGCGGAGAGCGTCGAATATCTCGGAGGCAGGGCGGTGCGCCGGACGCGCAAAGAGGAAGTTCGACTCGCTCGGAAGCACGTCCCACCCGCGTTTTGCAAGTTCTTTCGCCACACGCACGCGGGTTTTCCTTACCTTCGCCGAATTGCTTCGCATCCACGGGAGATCGTTTAGCGCGGCGAGGGACACGGCCTGGGCGACTGCGTCGGCGTTGTAGGAGTCCTTCACTTTGTAGAGGGCCTCGATGAGGTCTTCGGGCCCGATGCAGTATCCGACCCTCAGCCCTGCCAGCGAGAACGACTTCGAGAACGTGCGCATTACGATGACATTGCGGTTGTCGGGCGCGGTCGCGAGGGGCACGCAGTTTGATTTGGCGAAATCGGCGTACGCTTCGTCGACTATGAGCACGCCCTTGAATTTCTTTGCGAAATCGGTTACGGTCTTTATTGGCGTTACTGTGCCGGTGGGGGCGTTGGGGTTCGTGAGGAGAAAGAGCGACACATCCGTTCCTCCAGACTTCAGCACCGGCCTCTTCCACGTGAAGTCGCCGGCGAGCGGGGACGGGATGAACGGCACGTTGCGGATTGCCGCCAGCGTCTTGTAGAGCGAATAGCTTGGGTCGAGAGAACCGATAGCCTCGTCATCCTCAACGAAAGCCTTGGCCGCAAGGGTGAGAATCTCATCGGATCCGTTGCCGACGAATACGCGTCCTGGGGAGGTCTTCCAGATTTCAGCGATACGGTTGCGAAGCGCGGTGAACACGGGATCCGGATAGCGGCGGAGCGCATCGAGATCGAACCCTTTGAGCGTTTCGGCGCATTTTGGAGATGGCGGGTACGGGTTTTCGTTCGTGTTCAGCTTGACAACGTTCTTCGCCTTGGGCTGTTCACCGGGGGTATATGCCTCCAACGTCCTTACTGACTTTGCTATTCTCATCGTGTTGGTCTTTCATTTGCCGGTCATTTCCAGTCTCGCATTATTTCAGAAGCACTGCGCTCGTGCGGCAGGCCGTTCTCGTGAAAAGCAGCAGGAACAGGCTCTCGTACGCGGTTTTGCTCGACAGATTCTTGATCCTCGTGGCTCCGACCCTCTTCATCTCCCGCTCAAGCATGTCAAGATTGTTCTGCAGTGTCGTCGTGTCTCTGAATATGCAGCAGGAGATTCGGCCCGGTTTTTCGGGATTGCCGCTGCCTATCGGGAGTACCTTGAACATCGTCCATCCGGTATTCTCAATCATTACCGTTTCGATAGGGCTCTCGTTGCCTTCGATATTGACGTCTTGGAAATTGTGTGCGGTCGTGACCGTTGCGCATCCGAGACATGAAGACAGAGCCATCAGAAAAATGGCGTATTTCATTTTGAACAGTCCTTTCCGGGGGCATTCTTTTGGTCGGTGCGTCTTGTCAGGACACCGGAGAACTGTATCTCTCGGTAACACACCAGATAAGGGATGGGGAACGGGATGTCACTTCCGGGAAAGTCAAAAAACACCTCTTCTTCATGGCTGAAGACAAGGTCTTTTATGTCGGCGGTCTTGGAACTCGCGTATTTCATGAGCCTGTCGTGAAGGAGTATGGGATTTACGTGGTCGGAGAAGAACTTCCACGGCCATGATGCGTCGGGAGATGCATTGCCGCATACCAGCGGTACGCAATTGAAAAGGTACCATCCGTAGTTTGACACCATGACATGCTCGATGGGGGCATCGGATCCTGTGCCATTGCCGGAGTTCCGCAATGCGGCATTGCTGGCTGTTTCCATGCTAAAGCAGCCGCCAAGCAGAAGCATGGACGACACCACCAAAGAAAGCGTGATTAATCTCATAACGCAGAAGATTATACCATAACTCCATGTCTGGACGGGTGTTTTTTGATATAATCTTGCGGCATGAAAATCATCCGAGAAGGTTACGAGGCAAACGTCTTTTCCTGCATAGGTCGGGCCGGAAGGCTTATGGCCGAGACGTTTGCGTATATGCCGCGGGTCTTTTTCAACTCAGATGCACGGCGTTCGATGCTCTTCCAGCTCTACTCCACGGGGATACGCACATTGCCGGTGATCACGGTCGTGGGGCTTTTCACCGGTATGATTCTCGGACTCCAGGTCGGGTTGGCTCTTCGAAAGTTCAACCAGGAGATGTTTCTTGGCGCAACGGTAATGGTGACGCTGATTAGGGAGATGGGGCCTTTCGTCACGGGAATATGCCTCTCCGCGTGTGTTGGGTCGGCGATGGCGGCTGAACTGGGAACGATGAAGGTGAATGACGAGATTGCCGCCCTTGAGATAATGTCAGTCCCGCCGGTCCGCTATCTCGTTGCGCCACGGATGGCTGCGCTTCTTGCAATGAGTCCTTTGTTGGCCTTCTACGCTTGCGTCCTCGGAGTCATGGGTGGGGGGCTTGTCGGGTATACGCAATTGAATGTTCCCTTCTCGCAATACATGGCCAGCGCGATGTCAATGGCGGAACTGAAGGATCTGTATGTCGGACTGCTGAAGGCGGTGGTGTTCGGCGTGGTCATATGTACGGTGTCGTGCCACGAGGGGTTCGAGACCCGTCTTGGCGCCGTTGGCGTCGGCAAGGCCACGCAGCGAAGCGTCATCATATCTTTCTTGCTGATATTGATGTTCGGCTACATGATCACACGGCTTTTCTATTTTGAGTTTTGACGCCATGATACGTTTCGAGAATGTCCATAAGAGCTTTGACGGCATGAAGGTGCTCGACGGTGTCACCTTTGATGTCGCGGACGGCGAGATTCTGGCGATTGTCGGTCCGTCAGGAACCGGCAAGTCGGTCACGCTCAAGCATATGGTCGGGCTGTTGGCGCCGGATGAAGGGACCGTTGCCGTCAAGGATGGCGTCCGCATCGGATATCTGTTTCAGGGTGGCGCATTGCTTGCATGGCTGACGGTGCGCGAGAATGTGGCGTTGCCTCTGAAAGAGACGACGAAGTTTTCGGAGAAGGAGATAGAGACTCGCGTGAACGAGGCCCTGAAGGCTGTCGGGATGGAGGAGGCGGCTGACAGGTATCCGGCCGAGATTTCCGGCGGCATGGTCAAGCGCGCGGGATTGGCACGCGCAATCGTCAGAAGGGCGGATGCCGTGCTGTACGACGAGCCTACTTCCGGGCTTGATCCCGTCACCGCCCGTACCATCCACCGGCTCATACGCACTTTGAGCACGGAACGCGGCATAACAAGCGTGGTCGTAACCCATGACCTTCCCGGGGCATGTTCGTTCGCGGACAGGATCATGATGCTGAAGGACGGACGTGTAGTGCTTGTTGCCAGTCCGGATGCGTTCATGGCATCTGAAATACCTGAAGTGCGGGATCTCATTTCTGCAAGTAAAGGAGAAATATGAAAAGGAAGAAGAGCGACATTTTCGCCGAAACAATGGTCGGCGTGTTCATGACGGCTGTTCTGGCGTTGCTTGCTTATTTTACAATCGTGATATCTGGCGTGGATGTGCTTTCAGGACATTCCAAGGTGCCTATCTCGGTTGAGTTCACGGATGTCGGAGGATTGAAGGACCGTGACAGCGTTATGTACCGTGGCATGAAGGTCGGCATCATAGACGCTATAAATCTCGACGGAAAGACAGTCAAAATGGTCGCTCTGGTGGATGACAATGTCGTGCTTCGCGAGAAATACAGGATTTCAGTCGCGTCATTCTCGCTGCTCGGCGGCAACTATCTGCTGCTTGAGGAGGGTGTCGGCGAGCCATTGCCGCTTGAAGGAACCATCTTCCGCGGTGAGCCTCCGATGGACTGGATGCGTGATCTCGGGCGCATCGCAAACAGCGTCAGCCAGATAACGTCCGGCGGCGAACTGCGTGATATAGTCACAAACGTCCAGTCGGTCGTGGAGAAGCTGAACCAGGTCGTTTCGCGCGTCGAACGCGGAGAAGGCACGGTAGGAAAGCTTCTGTCGGCGGATGATACCGTCTATCAGGACATCAAGGAGACCGTTTCGACCGCCAAGACCGCCGTTGCGTCCATCAACGACACCTTCTCTTCTGCCAAGACGATAGCTTCGCGCATCGAACGCGGAGAGGGTACGGTGGGCAAGCTTCTTTCCTCAGATGAAACGGTATACCGCGATCTCAAGGATTCCCTCGAGAACATCCGTGCGGTTACGGCAAGGATCAGGGACGGGAACGGTCTGCTGATGAAGCTTGCGGACGACGAGAAGCTTGCCGCCGACGCTTCGGCCCTTGTTGAGCGTCTTTCCGCCGCCTCTGCCGATCTTGCGTCCGTAGCATCTCGTCTCGAGAAGGGCGAAGGCACGCTCGGCAAGCTTTCTGCAGACGCGAAACTCTACGATGAGGTGACGGCCCTGGTCAAGGACATCCGTCAGGTGGTGGACAACTATCGCGACACCACGCCAATCAGTTCGTTCGGTTCGCTGATCGGAGGTGCGCTCTGATGGAGGAGCGGCTTCAGAACATCCTTGCCCATCGCGGCGTTGCGTCCCGCCGTCATTCCGCCGCCATGATATCGGAAGGGCGTGTCACGGTTGACGGGCTCGTCTGCACAGAGCCGGGAGCCAGATTCAATCCGACGAAGGTCGCCATCAAGGTGGATGGGCGTCCGCTCTCGGTTTCTGTCGAAAAGCCTCGTACGATAATGATGTACAAACCGGTCGGCGTGCTTTCGAGCGCGTCTGATCCGTTCGGCGGTACGACTGTCGTCGATTTGATCAAGGGACGCGTGAAGGAGCGGCTTGTCCCTGTCGGAAGGCTTGACAAGGATTCGGAAGGTTTGATCCTGCTTTCGAATGACGGCGAACTCGCGCTTAAGCTCACGCATCCACGCTACGAACATGAGAAGACGTATGTCGTGCGCGCCGCCGGAAAGTGGAGCGATGACAAGCTTGCCGTTCTCCGGGGGGCAGTGACCATGCCGGACGGATATGTGACACGCCCCGTTCCGGTGGAGGTGTTGCGCAAGCAGGAGAACAACGTGCATCTGCTTCTGTTCAAGTTGAAGGAGGGGCGCAAGCGCCAGATCCGCTACATGTGCAGCGCCGCGCATCTGGTGGTCCTGTCCCTGAAGCGGGTGCAGATCGCGAAACTCCGCCTTGACGAGAGGCTCAAGCCGGGGGAATGGCGCGACCTCACCGATGCCGAACTGGCAATGTTGACGTAAATGTGAACGTGTTTGGAGTCAAGTTTTCAGAGACGTGCGACTTGGCAACGGAATTTGTCGAAGGGAAACCGATGCTTGCCTTGAGTTGATGGTTGTTGAATGACTCCGTCCATTGACTTGTTTTTTTAAGCCGTGTAGGAATGTAGATCGAGCAGAAAAGGTCCACGCGTTCTGCTTGTTCTAGACGGTTTCAAAACGTCATGAGGAAGAAGAGTTGTCGACAACGCACTGATTTTCCTTCACTTTTTTCGATTGGCATCCGTGGATTGTGATATAATCATCTGCAATTACGTTGATTTTGACATCAAACAAATCAAAAGAAAGGAAATACAACATGGACTTCATGTCAACGGTCAAGGGTTCCATGCTCGAAGGGTTCTATCCTGCAGGGTGGGATATGAAGAAGATTGACAAGTGCTGTCAGAACAAGCCTGAGGATATCACAAAGCCTCAGAAGTTCTGGAACAAGGGATTCAAGCCCGAACAATGCACGGATCTCACCGAATTCGACACAAAGATGGGGCATGAGATCGCCAACGAGATCCGCAAGGCGAAGGAAGCCGGGCAGAAGATCGCGTTCATTCTCCCTGTCGGACCTATGGGCATGTATAAGTGGGCCGTGTATTTCCTTAAGGAATGGAACGTGTCCTGCGAGCATGTGTGGTGCTTCAACATGGATGAATGGGCTGACAAAAAAGGCAACACGCTCGTCGGCGACGCCTCCTTCCAGTACGCGATGGAGCAGGCATTCTACAATCCTCTCGGCGATCTCACGGTTCCGCCGGATCACCGCAATTTCGCAACGAAGAAGAATCTTCCCACCTATCCCAAGAAGATTGCCGCGTTGAAGAAGGAAGGCGCCAAGCTCGTGCTTGTGTACGGTATCGGCCGCATGTGCCATATCGCGTTCTGGGAGCCGCAGATCGGAGGAGAGTTCAAGACTGACGCCGAGTGGAAGGCCCAGCCCTACCGCATCGCAGTCCAGCTTCATCCGCTCACGATCGAGCAGAATGCCATCACATCCTTCAAGAGTCGCACGACGCTTGTGCCTTGCCGCGCGAATACGATGGGGCCCGGCCTAATGTTCCAGGCGGACTATGCAATCGGCGGTGCGGATGGTGCCTTGGGCCGCGGCATGCAGTGGCAGGGCATGTCACTTTGGATGACGTTACGCTACGGACCGTCCCGCTGGGTCACTTCCAGCTGGATTCCGACCATTCCCGGCCGGCTTTTCTTCCTCAAGGAGCTTGCAGGCCCGTTGGTTGCCGAAGCAAACTGATCGATCCGACAGTAACGAATGAGGCCGCGTCCGTTTACGGACGCGGCTATCGTTTAGTAAGCAATGATTTCTGCATGTCATTCTCGCTCATGCTTTGAGGCGAGATGCTCTTCTCCGGATTAAATTATGGTATAATCCAAGGAAAGTTTTTTCGGAGTAAAAGAAATGAAGTGGACCAAGACATTCATCCAGACACTGAGAGAGAATCCGCAGGATGCGGAGATCGATTCGCACAAGCTGCTTGTGAGGGCGGGAATCTGCCGCAAGACGGCGTCGGGCCTTTTCACGTTCATGCCGCTTGGCGTGCGCACGCTCAGGAAGATCGAGAACATCGTGCGCGAGGAGATGGATGCCGCCGGTGCGCTTGAGATTCTCATGCCCGCGCTTCAGCCGGCGGAGCTCTGGCAGAAGACCGGCCGCTGGGACACTATGGGCGCGAACATGTTCCGCCTCAAGGATCGTGCCGAGCACATGATGGCGATGGGGCCGACCGCCGAGGAGGAGGTCACCGATCTCATGACGAACGCGATATCATCCTACCGCCAGCTTCCCGTCACCGTCTATCAGATCCAGACGAAGTTCCGCGACGAGACGCGTCCGCGTTTCGGCCTTATGCGCTCCAAGGAGTTCATCATGAAGGACGCATACAGCTTCGATACAGATGCCGAAGGTGCGGACAGGAGCTACTGGACCATGTACAAGGCCTATGAGCGCATCTTCGCCCGCTGCGGACTCAAGGCCACGCCGGTGCAGGCTGACGGCGGAGACATGGGCGACAGCATGACCCACGAGTTCCACGCGCTAGCGGACGCCGGCGAGGACGGAATCGCGTCCTGCCCCGTGTGCGGATACGCCGCAAACCTCGAGCGTGCAGAACGCAGGTTTGAGCCTCTCGCCGACCCGGACTGCCCTGCGTACTCCGAGATTCACACGCCCGGCGCGAAGACGATCGAACAGGTGTCCGCGTTCATGGGTGCACCCGGTTCGGCCTTCGTGAAGTCGCTCGTATATTCTGTGGACGGCAAGCCCGTGATGGTGTGCGTGCCCGGCGACCGCGACGTCAATGACGTGAAACTCAAGCGCTTTCTCGGCGCGGCGAAGGTCGAACTCGCCGGATATGACATGGTTCTCGAAGCGACGGGGGCCAACGCCGGTTCTGTCGGGCCCGTGAAGCCGGCGGATGCGTCGCTGCGCATCGTGGCGGACGTCTCGCTCAAGTGCGCGAAGGGCCGCATCGTCGGCGCAAACAGGGACGACTACCATCTCAAGGATGTCGATTTCACCCGCGACGTCACCATTGCGGAGGCTGATTTCGCGGATCTCATCGTGTGCGGAGCCGGTGACGCGTGCCCGAAGTGCGGCAAGACCATGGAGCTCAAGCGCGGCATTGAGGTCGGGCAGGTGTTCAAGCTCGGCACAAAATACACGCAGGCGTTCAATACCGTCTACAAGGACGAAGAGGCGAACGACAAGCTCTGCATCATGGGCTGCTACGGCGTTGGCGTCACCCGCACGCTTCAGGCCGTGATCGAACAGAGCCACGACAAGGACGGTATTGTCTGGCCCGCGTCCATCTCGCCGTATCAGGTGGTCATCGATCTCCTCGATCCCGAGGATGAGGAGGTCGCGAAGCTTGCGGATGAACTCGAGGCCAAGCTCGAGGCGCAGGGAGTGGACGTGATCGTCGACGACCGTGCGGAACGTCCCGGCGTGAAGTTCAAGGATGCGGACCTCATCGGATTCGCGGTGCGCGCCGTTGTCGGACGCAAGGGACTCGACAAGGGCGGCGTCGAGATCAAGCGCCGCCGCGAAGACAAGTCGCAGATGAAGGTCGTTCCACCCGCAGAGGCGGCGGATGCAATCATCGCCGCGCTTTCCTGACCATGCCGCTGTACGTTTACGAAGCCAGGGACAAAGGCTGTGCGCACTGCCGCGACGGCTTCGAGATCTCGCAGTCGATAAAGGACGCGAGACTCACGGAATGTCCGGATTGCGGCGCGCCTATTGTGCGCGTGATCCAGGCTCCGGCGCTCAGCCATTCGAAGACAGACCTCAACTACCGCGCCAAGCGTGCGGGGTTCCATGCGCTGAAGCGTGTGCAGAAGGGCGAATACGAGAAGATCTACTGAGGGGCGAGCGATGAAAATACTAGTCCTGAACGGTCCAAACCTGAACATGCTCGGAATACGAGAGCCGGCCCTCTACGGCAGCCGCAGCTATGCGGATCTGGTGAGATTCATCGAAGGCACGGCGAGGGATGCCGGCATTGAGGTCGAGGTGTTCCAGACGAACCACGAAGGCGTGCTTGTTGACCGCATACAGGCGGCGCGAGGAACGTTCGACGGGCTCGTGGTCAATGCGGCGGCATATACGCACACTTCCGTTGCGATACTTGACGCGCTGAAGGCCGTGGGACTGCCAACGGTTGAAGTGCATCTCACAGATCCTGAGACGCGCGAACCGTTTCGACATGTCTCGTACGTGAAGCCGGCCGCGCTTGCGACGTTTGCGGGATTCGGTTTCGATTCGTACGCTCGCGCAATCCGCTACCTGTCCGAAAACGTGAAGTGAGGACGATGACCAAATGGCGATTGACGTAAAGGAGCTGATGGCAAAGGTGGGGAAGATCAGGATTCTCACCAACCGTCTCATCGACGATCAGCTGAGCGGAGACTACCATTCGACGTTCAAGGGGCAGGGCGTGGAGTTTGACGAGGTGCGTCCGTACGTGCCGGGCGATGACGTGCGCACGATCGACTGGAATGTGACCGCCCGCACCGGACAGCCTTTCATCAAGCGCTTCAGCGAAGAGCGCGAGCTGACGGTCGTTTTCCTTGTGGACATTTCCGGTTCGCAGACCTACGGCAGCGTTTCGCGTTCGAAGGCGGAGCTTGCCGCCGAGGTGACCGCGCTTCTTGCGCTGACGGCCATCAGGAACCAGGACAAGATCGGCCTGATTCTCTTCTCCGACAAGATCGTGAAGTACATCCCGCCGCGCAAGGGTCGTCAGCCGGTGATGCGGATCGTGCGCGAGGTGCTCGCCGCCGAGGATGAGGCAGTCGGCGGCACCGATGTTGCAGGCGCGATCCGTTTCCTGAACGGCGTCCAGAAGCGCAAGTGCGTGGTGTTTCTCGTCTCGGACTTTCAGGATGCCGGATACGAGAAGCTTCTCCGCGTGGTTGCCCGTCGCCATGACGTCGTGTGCGTTTCGGTTAGCGACCCCGCCGAACGGCTACTCCCTGATGCAGGCCTCGCGGAACTTGAGGACCCTGAGACCGGAGAGCTTGTGCTTGTCGACACTTCCGACGGGAATGTCCGCGCCGCATTTGCGGAGAAGGCGGCGCAGGAAGAGGAGGAGCTTCTCCGGTCCTTCAACCGCAGCGGAATAGATCACATGGAGCTTGCGACGGACAAGCCGTACATCAATGCCGTCCGCGCCCTGTTCCAGAGACGGGCACGCAAAAGATAGGGACTGAGGCGATGAAGAGAAAAGAGTTCATGATGCTCGGCGCATGGGTTCTTGCGGGTGTTGTCGCACTGTTCACTGTTGTGTTTGCGGTTTGGTGGGGCGGTGTAAACCAGGATGAGGGATGGTATCTGTATGCTGCGCGCCTTGTCGGAGAAGGCAAGGTTCCCTATCGCGATTTCTTCTTCACTCAAGGTCCGATACTGCCGTACATGTATTCCGTCCTGCCAATCCACGGCTTGCTTTCGGGGCGGCTTGCGACACTTGCTTTCTCCGCCTTTTCCGTGCTTGTGTCCATTGCGTTCGCCAGAAGGCTGGTGGGCAGGGAGCGTCGCGGGGTGGTTTCGCTTACGGTCTTTGCTCTTTTGGTCTGCAATCTGTATCACATGTATTTCACGTCCATCCCAAAGACATATGCGTTGGGGACGCTGTTTGTGATGCTCGGATTCCTTCTTCTGTCCCGCGGATGGAACTTTCTTTCCGCCGTTTCGTTTGCGTTTGCGAGCGGAACCCGCATATCGCTTGTCCTTATACTCGGCGTAGTGGGGATGGGGCTTCTTGTCTCGCGTTTCCGGCAGCTTCATTGGCTCTGGTTTGGGTTGGGCGGCCTGTTTGGGCTTTTTCTCGTCTACGGCTTCTTTGCGATGGATCCAAAGTCGCTGAAGGGATTGCTTGCGGCACAGGCGTACCATGCAGGAAGAGGAGGATTCGATCCTTTCTTTGCCGTCGGTGCGGTAAGCCGTCTTGTCCGCGGATATCTGGCTATGGGAGCGGTGATGTTCACTGCGGTTGCAATCGGGAAAAGCGTCGGCCTTGACGGAGATGCTCCTGCAGACCGGGCCGAATCGCTTCGTCTGAGATGGATGGCGGGATTGGGTTTTACCGCCGTGTTTCTTCTCCAGTTGAGCGCACCGTTCCCGTATGATGACTATCAGGTTCCGCTGATGCCGATCTTGGCCGTTCTGGTCGCGGTGCCGTTCGCGAACCGCGTGTCGGATCATGGCGTGGCGATGAGATATTGGTTTCCCGTGCTGGTTTCGGGCATGTGCGCCTTCGGGTCTCCGCTTATGCAGGAATGGA
>SUVZ01000058.1 GCA_015061765.1 Lentisphaerota bacterium | reverse complement strand
GGGTCTCCATCTCCAACAAGAAGCTCATCGACCGTGGAATCCGTCTTCTTATTGAGCTTGGCGGAGTCGATTACGAGGAAGCCGCGCAGCGCATTTTCGCCGCCGAGGAATGGGTCGCCTCCCAGGACTGGACCGGCAGGGAAACCCCCTGCGCCGTGCAGGTCGCGCTGGAGCAAATTCGCAAATAGTCCGCAAGATGATTAACAAAGAAAGGAACAAATCAATGACAACGAGAGAAGTCAAAAAGCCTAATTTGAAATGTCAATACGTGTGGTTCAAGGAAATGGTCATGGCCTTGGCTGCTGTTCTTGCGCTGAACGTGTCTGCCAGGGTGTCTGATGGCCTGTATTTCGACCTGAAGACGCTGGGCGATTTGGACGGAAACGGCAAGGCCGATCTTACGGAGACGGTAAATGCGATGGCTGTCGGCTCTTCAGGCGGCGGTGCGGCGGAATACGGAAGGGCGTTGGCCTTTTCCGCCGAAACCGCATACCGCGATTTCTTCTATTTCGGGTCGCCGGAGCGACAGGCCGTAAAAATAACGCAGAGTTATGAAGAGGCCAACGGAAAATGGGCGACGAAGCTCGACGCGCTCGTTTTCAGGAATCCTGCGGCAACCGCTTCATGCGCGAACGGCAGAACGATCTTTTGCCGTTTCCGCTGGGACGGATATGCCTATCCCAAGCCCAACCAGGCCTGTATCGCGTTTGACTCCTGGAGCTATAGCGGCAATGCCGGCTATGGTTTCAGCGTAAAGCCGCTCAGTGACGGTGTTACGAGTGTGCTGGAGGTCTGGGTCGGCAAGAAGAACAATACCGTCAAAAACGGCGACGGAACGTATTTTGCAGTCGTTTCGAACCAGTGGTATGATGTTATGCTCCGGTATACGACCGACGGCGAAACGACTGACGTGAAGGTGATGCGCGGACACAGGGGCGTATACGACGAATGGAATGCAACAGCGTTGGCGACGCCTCTTGTTGCGGACGGTGAGGGGAGACTTGTCATAGGCGGCGAGACTTACGGTGATGCATGGGTCATTTTCGAAAAGACCGCCGCCAGTCCGAAATCGTTCAATGGCAGAATCGCCGAACTGAAGATATGGAACCGCGCTCTCGAAGACGATGAAGCCCGGGCGGTTTTTGCGGGGTACTGGGGCGAATCGCTTTCGCTCGGCGCGGCAAACGGCTCGCCGGATGAATTTGGTGCGAATCCGGAATCGGTGTTCGACCCGGCCGCAATGGACTGCGGCAAGATGCGCAATGAGTTGACGGCGGAGAATCCATCGCTCTTCATCGAGACCGGTTTCCGGGAAGAGGAAGACGGTCTCGGCAAAACTGTTTTGCTCACTCCGGTGATGTCGGATGCCGTATCGTGCCCCGTGCAGCTGTTTGTGAACGGAGAACTGGCGGATCAGGCGGTTCTGTCCGATGGGGTGGAGTGTGCATTGCGCGTCCGCAGACGCAACTGGAAGCCGAATGCGTCAGGAAGGATTTCACTGGAAGTCCGCCGCACCGGAAATCTCGCAGGGAAATTGGGGATTGATGCGCTCTCGATCGGGGGTGGATGGCAACTTGGCAAGGCCGATGGCGACTGGCCGGATTTCTCCGAGGAAGGCGGAGCGGAGGCTGTCGAGAACTTTTACATCGGAGATCCGGATACCCAAAGGCATCTGCGCCGTGCGATATTCGAAACGGACGGAACAAAGAAGCAGAAGAAAATCACTCTTAACACCTATGTCCCCGCCTCGCTTGTGAACGTCAGGGCGTGGCTTGGGTTCAAGGTCGCGAACAAGAAAACGCCAGATGCCACGTCCCGCTGGACGGTGAAGCTGAATGGGAGTGAGTTCTGGAGCGGAGATCTTCTCAAGAAGGATGTCGCGGAAGTCGAAATCCCCGCCGGTACTTTCAGGGCCGGTTTGAATGCGTTCGCTTTTTCGCACGACTGCGAGCAGTCGGACGAATGGGCCGGAATGGATTATTACCGGCTTGTGTTCGAGGACAAACCGCGCGGGCTGTCCGTGGTGATCAGGTGAGACGGCGGTTTCAGGGGAGGATGCGACATAAATGAAGACATCGATTCTGGTTGCGGCCGTTTGCGCGGCGATGCACGGCTTGTTTGCGGCGGACAGTCTGCCATTGGTGAATTCTGCGTTCGAGGATTCGAAGACGGGCGTGCCGCCGGGATGGACGCTTGGCGGCAAAGGATTCCGTCTTGTCGGAGGGCACGGCTACTACGGTACGCGCGGCCTGGCGTGGGACTCCGCAACGCCGTGTCCGGATGGCAGCTCCGTCGCGTGCCAAAGCCTTAAAGGTTGGCGAAAGGGTGTACGGTACCGCTATTCCGTCTATGTGCGGACCGTCAATCTTGAATGTCCGGAAGGCTTCCCGTACATCGGTCTCTCGTTCGGCAAGGGTGAGACCGCAAAGGTCTGCGACGTGCGCACGGACATCCCCGTCTCCGGCGTTCGCGAGTATGCGCGCTTCGAGGGTTTCGTCGAGAGCCTGCCCGAGGATGCCGAGAACGTGACCATCGTTTTGGGCGTATCCAAGGGAGTGAAGGGCCGCGTCATCTTCGACAATGTCGATGTCGTGGAGATGGGGGAGCCTTCCCTGTCGTTTCTCTGTTCGGACGCCTATCGGGCAATGGCCGCCGAAGGCGAAGTGGAGTTCCATGCGGCGGTGTATCCTCCGTGCGATCCTGCGAAGAGCCGCGCGTCGTTCCGTTTCGTCGATGCGTCGGGCAAGCAGGTCGTCCGGAGTGCGCAGCGGCTGGCGCCGGATGTCTTTTCGCTGAAGATCGATGTTTCCGAAATGGCGTTCGGAACGAATCAGGTGACGGGGGAGCTCTTCTGCGGCAGTCATGTTTCGACGGCGTCTCTTGGCTTTGCGCACGTGCGGGAGCTTCCCGCACGGCGCGTGTGCATCGACCGCCACGGTCGCTGCATGGTCGACGGCCGTCCGTTCTATCCGCTGGGAATGTTCGTGAACCGCGTGGATGCCGACATGATCGCGGCGTTCTCCAACACTCCGTTCAATTGCGTCGCTCCGTTCTGCCCCGTGGACCGTTCGGGATTGAACGTCTGCCGGAAGGCCGGATTGATGGCGTTTGGCGGCAGAGGTTCGGTGATACTTGGCTCATATTGGGGGAAACAGCTCAAACTCGACACCCAGGAGAAGGTGGAGGCATTCCACCGCAAGGAGGTCATGTCGCTGAAAGACCATCCGGCCCTGCTGGGCTGGTTTGTTTTCGACGAGCCGCCCGCAGCCGAGATTCCCGCCCGGAGGCGGTTGTGCGAACTTTACCGGGAATGGGATCCGGACCATCCTATGTGGGGAGTCCACTGCCGCACCGACGAATTGCGCGGTTTCATGCAGACCGCCGACGTGCTGGGGATCGATTCATATCCGATCGGCTATCATGGCGACAAGGCTGAGCAGGTGATTGCGACTCCGACCCGTCTTACGCGCGAAGGGCTCAAGACTACGTTCGGGGTGATGCCGTTCTGGAACACGCCGCAGTCCTACAGCTGGTCGTGGCTCAAGGCCGATTGGAATCCCGGTGCGCGATTCCCGACGATGGCCGAGATGCGCAATATGAATTGGCAGCATATCGCCGCCGGCGCAAACGGCATTATTTCATTTTCCTTCGGGAGTATGCAGAAGCAACCGGACTTTCCAAGGCTCTGGAAACAGACGGTTGCCGCACACGAAGAGATTGCGAAGGTTGTGCCGATTCTATTGTCGGTTGAGCAGAGGCCGTCGGTTGTGCCGTCAGATCCCGATCGTCTGTCGTGCCGTACGTGGGTAAAGGACGGAAAGCTCTACCTGCTCGCCTGTAACCTGACCACGAATCCGCTTGCCGCGTCCGCCGATCTCGAATACGGGGAGTGGAATCTGGAAGACCGTTATCTGCCGGACGGCGATGTAACGGTTGCGGGGCGGAAGGTAAGGTACTCGTTGCCACCTATGGGCGTATCGTTCATCCGGCTTGCGCCTGCGAAGCCGACTGTCGCCGAAGTTCGCGAGTATGGCGGCATGCCGGCGCTATGGATCAACGGTAAGCCGTCGAACGGGCTCATGCATTGGAATCGGTACATGAAATCAGAGGATGTCGCCGTATTCAGAAAGGCGGGTGTGCACCTCTATTCATTTATGGGGGCTCCCGAAATGCCGAATCCGCATGGGGGCGACGTTAATTATGGCGAGGGAGGGCTGGCGGCCGTTCCGACCTTGACGCCGGAGATGATTGACAGGACAATGGAAATGATTGTTGCGAACGATCCTGATGCGCAGGTTCTCGTTCGCGTCAGGATGGTTACACCGGACTGGTTCCGCAAGATGCATGCCGATGAAATGATAAAGGTCTATGATGCGGCACGTGGCGATTATGCCGTGACGAGCTGTGCGGGGCCGTCCGGCAAGGCGTGGCGAACGCTGATGGATTCGTCGTTGCGCAAGGTGATACGTCACTGCGAGTTGAAATGGGGAAACCATGTCATCGGATATCATCCTGGTCTTGGAAGTTGTGCAGAAAACAGCTATACCTGGGGATGTTGCGTTGCGGACTATTCGAAATCCCATATTGCGAAGTTCGGAGGAGCCGCGCCTAAGCCATCGGTCTTCGTCTCGCAGGGATGTCGCGACAGGCGGCGGCTTTTGGACCCCGCAAAAGAGTCGGAGGCTGTGCGCTTCCGCCGTTTCCAGAGTGAAGAGATGGCCGATTGCGTGCTTTTTCTTGCGCGTTCTACAAAGGACGAACTGGCGAAGCTTGGGCGAACCAAGATATGCGGTGTATTCTACGGCTACTTCTTCTTTTGGCCGAACGGGGGCGAAGTTCTCGGATGCGGACACTATTCGCTTCAACGGGTGCTTTCATCGCCCGACGTGGACATGGTGAGCGGACCTTTCGACTACAGTGTTCGGGGACCGGGCGGTGCGGGAATGCCGCAGACGGTTCCGGGATCGATCGCCCTGCACGGTAAACTCTATTATGGAGAGGAGGATACGCGTACTCACCTTGCCGCAAATGATATCTTCTGCGTGTCCGACAATGTCGGGACTACGCACGATCTCCTTTGGCGCAATTTCGTAAACGTTTTCACCGAAGGCGGCTCGACGTGGTGGATGGATCTGTTCGGACAGGGGTGGTTCCGCGATCCATGGTATGCCAGCGAGATTGAGAAGTGTCGCGTTTTCATGGATGCGCACCTGGCCAATCGCGCGTCGCAGGCACAGATTGCCGTGTTCGTGTCCGAACGTTCGACGGATGTCGAACGCCTTGCGCCGCTGATGCTTTCCAACGAAGCCTGCTCGCCGATGATGACGGAAGTCGCGGCGATAGGTGCGCCAAGCGACATTTATCTGCTGGAGGATCTTCCGCTTTTGGCCGAAAAGGGACGTCTGCACCAGTACAGGCTTGTCGTTCTACCGACTGCGCACGCGGTTGACGAGGTAACGCGCGAGGCGGTAAAGAACCTGCTGTGCAGAGATGGGCGAACCGTAGTTTTTTCTGGCTATCCCGGCTATATACGTGGACGCGAGAAGGGAGCTGCGTGCGTGAAGGATATGACCGGCATCGCCGTAACGGAAGTTACGGGGAATGACATTGCACGCGGAGCCTATACTGTCGAGGCCTTTCCTGATGGCCGACGCATAATGTGGGGAGCTGCGCGCGACAGCTTGCCGTGGCTGGTCGTCAACGATCCTGCGGCCGAGGAAATGGGCTGGTTCGTGCATGGGGCGATGTTGTGCAATCCGAAGGTCGGGCATGGCGCGGCGCTGGCGACGCGGAAGTTCCCCGCCTGGCGGAGCGTCCTTTGCACGGTTCCGGGCATTCCTTCGGAACTGTTGCGCAAGTTTGCCGAGGAGGCAGGGGTTCACGTCTATTCGAGACACGGCGATCAGGTTTTTGCGGGTGACGGATGGTTTGCCGTGGCGGCGAAGATGCCGGGCAAGCGCGTACTCTACCCGCGCGGACTGGGCGCCAAGCCGATAGAGGTGGATCTGCCGCGCGGCGGTTTCAAGTTTTTCAACGACAAATGAAAGGCGATGAGAATGGATAGTGTGATGACGCGTCGTGATTTTGTGCTGTCGTCGGCGGCTATGGCGGCGATGCCGTCGCTGGCGGCAGACGGCGGCAGTTTTATATGGGCGGCCTTGCTTCATCTGGGGGCGAACATGTGGGATGATTTCGAGTTTTCCCCGGACCAATATGCCAAGAGCATAGAAGAGGAGAAGACGAATCCGCAGCCGAAGGGCCCGACTAGAAAGGTCAAATACCACAGTTATCTCCGCTGCGACGATGCCGTGTTCCGGAAGACGTGCGATGTCGCGCGGAACGAAGGATGCAATCTGGTGTTCATAGATCTTGGCGAAGGACTTTTATATCCAAGTCATCCGGAACTTGCTGTTCCAGGGACATGGAACATCGAAAAGATGCGCAATGAATTATCCCGACTCCGGGCGATGGGTCTTGAACCAATCCCCAAATTGAACTTTTCGGCAACGCATGATGCCTGGCTCAAGGAATACCATCGGATGGTCTCGACGCGCAAATATTACGAAGTTGTCGCGGATGTGATCCGTGATACCTGCGAGATCTTCGACCATCCGCGGTTCTTTCACATCGGTTACGACGAAGAGCACGCCGCCGACCAGCACAATCACTATCACGTCACCGCAAGACAGGGTGATTTGTGGTGGCACGACGTAAACTTCACGGTTGGTCAGGTCGAGAAGAATGGTGCGCAGGCCGTCATGTGGTCCGATGCCGTATGGTACAGCAAAGCGGTTTATCTCAAGCGGATGTCCAAGGGCGTCCTGCAGCAGAACTGGTATTACCGCAGTGACTTTTCCGAAAAGGCGCTTACGTGGAAGACGGATTTCGAGAATACGCGTAAGGGTTGGCCCGAGGTCCTTCAGGGAGCGGCGGCGTTTCTTGTGCTGCAGGAGGCGGGATTCAAGCAGCTGCCCTGTACATCGAACTGGTTTGAAAAAGACGCAACAGAAGCCTTGGTGAAGTTCTGCAAGGAGCGCATGGATCCCTCGCTTATGCTGGGAATCTGCTCGGCGCCATGGGCAATGTCCGTCCCTGCCGCTTCCATACCGGATCGGAAGCATGAGAAAGGCGAGGATCATACGATAGACGGCCTGGTCCGGTTCGGGGCCGCCAAGCGGAAATATTGGAGTGACTGTTTGTAGTACGTGGGGACCTGATAAGACTTTATTTTAGCAGGAGAATTGTTGAATATCTGTAAATAGGCTAAAAAAGCGGGGTGAACAAAAAGGTTTAATCCCTCGGATATGAAAAGGGGTTTCAGAGTGAAGATTTTGACGGCGATCACCGTGATCGGCATTTCCGCAACGGTTTTTCCAGCGCAGGTTTCGGTGCCCGTAGGCGAGGTTGAAGAGGTTCTTGACGAATGCTCGCGGACATATCCGGCGCGCATAGTTCCGGCGCTGGTGCCCTATCCGGCTTCGGTGAGGATGACCGGAGGCGGATCGCGGGCGGAAAAGATATCGGCGGTTCGGGACCTCTCCATGGCGCGCGAAGAGTATCGCCTTTCCGTGCGCGAGAGCGGCGCCGTTATCGTCTCGGCGGATGCCGCGGGGGAGTTCTACGCGCGTAAAACGCTCCGGCAGCTCCGGCGGAAGGACGGGATGTATCCATGCTGCGAGATCAAGGACAGACCGCGTTTTTCGTGGCGGGGGGTGCTTTTGGACGAAAGTCGGCATTTTTTCGGGAAGGAAACGGTCAAACGAATTCTTGAGAGAATGTCGGATTTCAAGTTGAATGTATTCCACTGGCATCTGACGGATTCACAGGGTTGGAGAATTCAGATCGACCGGTATCCGGAACTTACGCGAAAAGGAGCCGTCAGACCCATGCCGGACTGGGAGAAGTGGATACGAGATCCGGGGATCGGCCGATACGGGCCTTTTTTCTACACCAAAGACGACATCCGGGAAATCGTCGCGTATGCGGCCGAACGTCATATCCTCATTGTGCCCGAGATTGAAATTCCTGGCCATTCGCGCGAGGTCGTCATGTGTTATCCGTCGTTCAGCTGCGTGGACGAATCCGTGTTCATGGACATGATCCGCACTCCCGGGCAATACGATCTTTCCGGCGCGGTCTGCCCGGGGAACGATGAGGTCGTAAAATTCTTCGAAAGAGTCCTTGACGAGGTTTGCGCGCTTTTCCCCGGCGGCACGGTGCATATCGGCGGCGATGAATGCCCGAGCGGCAACTGGGAGAAATGCCCGAAGTGCAGGGCGCGTATGAAAGCGAACGGCATTGCCGATGCAAGCGCTCTTCAAAGCTGGATGACGGATCATTTCGTGAAGTATCTTTCCGCAAAGGGGCGGCGCGTTATCGGATGGGATGAAATATTGCAGGGTGGTCTTGCTTCAGACGCGATTGTCATGAGCTGGCGAGGCCGCGAGGGCGGCATCGAGGCGGCGAAGGCAGGGCACGAAGTGGTAATGTGTCCGCACCTTTACTGCTATCTGGATTATCCGACCGGAAACGAGGGTGACAGTTGCCCTTATCCGCTTTTCTGTTATGAGGGAAAACGGCTGCTGCCGATTGAAAAGGTTTATTCTTTCGATCCTTGCGAGGGTCTTCCGGAAGAATGCCGCCGGTTCGTTATCGGTTCGCAAACGCTGAACTGGACCGAATCTACATGGTGTGAAAAGGATCTTGAGTACAAAATGTGGCCCAGGACGTGTGCCAGCGCCGAAGTGCTCTGGTCCGGTCCGGGAAAGCGAACTTTTTCCGATTTCTCCCGAAGACTGAAGCGCGTGACCGGTCTGCGCGCGGGTGTTCGCTGAAACGGCTGAATTATGCCGGTGTAAATGGTATAATCCCTCGGATATGAAAAGGAGTTTCAGAGTGAAGATGTGGTATTATCTGAAGCGAAACGAAGAATGGTATCCGTCCCGCGTGTGGGACGGCGGCGCGAATCGAAATAAATAAACAGGAGGATTACCATGGAGATGGCCAGACGGAATTTTCTCGCCGGCGGAGCGCTGCTCGCGGCGGGAGCGGTGGTGAAGAACGCATCGGCGATGATGCCGTTGGAGCAGCAGGCGTGGGATGCGTACAACGCCGCGCCGACGGTGAGAAAGACCGGCATTATCGATTCCGAGCCGCTCCTGCAATCTCCCGCTCCCGATTCGATGGGGGTGGGTTTCGCGGTGAACTGCATGTCGGTAGGGTTCGTCGAAGTCGCCGACAACCCGGAACTCAGAGGCGCCAAACGTTTTTATTCCGAAGGTATGCCGGTGGCGCGGCTCGACGACCGCGTCGCGCTCGTGCGCATGACGGGGTTGAAGCCCGCCTCCCGCTATTGGTATCGTGTCGGCGCCGCCGCGCTCACCCATCCGATAGGATACTGGACCAAGCAGACTCTGCCGGAGTGGGGAAAAGTCCATTCCTTCACCACCCCCGGCGAAGAGGCCGCATCGCATTTTGGGGTGATCAACGATACCCATGAGAAGTGGGAGCCGTTCAAACTCGTTACCGACAAGCTCGCCGAGCTGAAGGTTCCGGTAGCGATATGGAACGGCGACATCCCGACTTCGCTCTACCGGCGGCGCGAGGACATCGTGCGCGTCATGTACAAGCCGCTTTCCGCCGAGGGATTCGGCGCGTCCATGCCGGTGATCGTCAACCGCGGCAACCATGATTTCCGCGGCGAAGCGGCTGCGCAATATGAGAGCGTGGTCATGCCGCGGCTCGCGAGCGAACGCGGCGCGCACTACTGGCAGCTCGGCTTCAACTACGCCTACCGCCAGGGTGACATCGCGCTTATCGGGCTCGATACCGGAGAGGACAAGCCCGACATCCATCCTGCCAACGGTGGCTTTACGTGTTTCGAGGCATACCGTTCGGTGCAGACGAAGTGGCTCGCCGACCAGTTTAAGCGTCCGGAGATCGCCTCTGCGCCGTTCGTTGTCGCTTTCGTGCACATTCCGCTTTTCGATTCCGACCCCAACGCAAACCCCGGAACGATTCTCGAGGACTGGGCTTCGTGGCAGAAGCAGGCAGCCGACGAGTGGGGACCCATACTCAACGACAACGGCGTGCAGCTCGTGGTTGCCGGGCACAAGCACCGTTTCCGCTACGACCCTCCGTCGGCAGGACGCGGGTGGGCGCAGGTCGTCGGCGGCGGTCCTCACCTCGACCAGGGACCGGATCGATTCCCGACGGTTATCGAAGGCAAGGTTGAAAACGGCAAACTCGTCGTAAGAGTGCACAATTTGAAGGACAAGCGCATTGCGGGAGAATTTTCGTACGAGAGGCGAACGGTCCGGTGAAGACTGTCGCAATCCCGCGTTACACTCCGACGACCGATTGGAATATCCCCAGTTTTTGACCCCTAAAAAAATGAGAGGCCTTGTTTTATTGGGGAGACTGAAGGGTCAGCTTATTGAGTAATCGGTTAGTCGAATGTGCGGGCTAAAGCCGCCCATCCGACTAATCAATTTGCGTTGCGCCATAAAAGCGCGTCAACATCCGCGTTCTTGTCGCGTCCAATTTCGTCAAGAACAGAAGAAAGCTTCGCAACAGGATCATTGAAGCGCAGAGATAGTGAGTCAATTATGCTCATTAGTATTTCTCTAACTTCCAATCCCTTTTCGGATTGCGAACCAAAGCAAACCTTCCTCGCTGAAATTCCTGGGGTCAGGCCCTGAGAAAACTTCATTTTTGACGGGAGAATTGTTGAATATTTGCAAATAGGGCGAAAATGCGGGGTAGATGCGGGCTGAACACAAAGGCTTAAGCCTGCATCCTATCCTTCAATTCTGTAAATCTTGTTAATCCCGTCTAAACCATAGGCAGTCCGTTGGTCCATCCGTCGGCTATCTTTACAAGTGTCCACTGACGGTTTTCGGTGTTGGAAAATAGAAAAACTTTTAGAAAAAAAGAAATATTGCTTGAAAATGAAGTTTTCTTGGGGCCTTCGGAGTTCTCATTTCCCCGTTTCGCTATGGACATAGTTTGCAAACTGTGTCCAAGGGAGAAGCTACCACCGCATTTATATAAATCCGGAGGTAAAAGGTTGTAGTGAGAATTCATTGCGGAATATTCTTAACTTGTGTATGGCCGCATGCGTGAAGAATAAAGAGCTTATTGATACAGGTACGCCAAGCGAAGCTCGGCAGAACTAATAGCGGAAGGAGCTATATCGTAAAGAAATCGACATACGATTAGGACGGCAAGCCGTGCAAAGGGTGACCGATGTGCGGGAGTCTTGCCCGACAAAGAAGTAAGCCGTAACGCAAGTGAACATTCTACGTAAAGCCTCGTTAAATCACTTCCGCGTGGTCAGCGTCTCTGTATGCGTGAAACCAACACCTCCGCACCGACTCGATTTAGGTGTGAGAGGGCGCGGCGGGGCAAAGGTGGCGGCGTGCTTCGAAAGTTCTGCAAGGGAACTTGGGAGGACTGCGAATAGCGAAAGCGAAAGCAGTAGTCGGATGAGGCCATAGTAGCGGGGAAGCGGGGCAATGCCCGTGGAGCGAAGGGTCTCTACATGCAAAAGGGAACGTTTCAAACGGAAGAGCGGGAGCCGAATTGATTGAGAAATCCTATACGGAAGAGGAGATTGCGGAGATTGTGCGCAGGCATGGTCTGCCGCGATATCCGAAACTCGCGCTCTACAGGGAGAAACTGTCGCGGAAAGCAAAGGCCGAACCGAACTTTCGGTTCTATTGCCTATATGGACAGCTGCTGCGCATGGACGTCCTCAGATGCGCTTACGAACAAGTGCGCGCGAACGAAGGTGCGCCAGGCGTAGACGGAATGACGTTCGGGGACATCGAACGAGACAGGGACGGAGTGGACGGGTTTCTAACCAGCATCCAGAAGGAGCTCAAGGCGAAGACCTACCGCGCAAGTCCCGTCAAGCGGGTCTACATCGAGAAGGCGAACGGCAAGTTGAGGCCGCTTGGAATCCCGACCATTAGGGACAGAACCATCCAAGCCGCAGTCAAGCTCGTCGTCGAGCCGATATTCGAGGCGGACTTCCACGACTGCTCGTTCGGCTTCAGGCCCGGTCGGAACGCGCAACAGGCGGTCGAGCGAATCGCCAAGCGGGTGAAGGACGGCGAGACGCAGGTCTACGACGCCGACCTGTCGAGCTACTTCGACACGATACCGCACGACAAGCTCTTTCTCGCACTGCGCAAGCGCATCACGGACGGAAGCGTGCTGGCGCTCATGCGCCAGTGGCTGAAGGCCACGATTGTCGAGCCGAACGGTGTGAAGAAGAATCCGAAGGGGAAGGGAACGCCGCAGGGAGGAGTTATATCACCGCTTCTGTCGAACATCTACCTTCATTGGTTCGAGACATGCGCCATGCTGACCGCCAAGGCAACCGGTCAGGTCATGTCGATCGTGCGCTACGCGGACGACTTCGTGATTCTCGCGAGAAAGCTCAAGGAAGACTTCGTGCGGAAGATTGAAAGCGAACTGGAAGGACGATTCGGGCTGACCGTTAACAGGGACAAGACGAAGGTCTTGGACATGCGGGCGGGGCGTGCGTCGCTGGAATTCCTCGGCTACGAATTCAAGTTCATGCGGGGTGTTCGCCACACGCAAAATGGCATCGAGGACAAGTGGCTATGGCACGGGCCATCCATGAAGTCGGTCAAGAAGGTTTGCGCAAAGGTGAAGAAATGCACACTTGGAAGAATGAGCAAGATGCCGATAAGTGACACTATTCGGAAGCTCAACGTCATTCTGAAAGGGTGGTCGAACTACTTCCTGTGCGGATATCCCAACAGGCGGTTCTACAGGGTGAACGAATATGTGCGGAATCGGCTCATCATCCTCGCGAAGCACACGAGCCAGCGTGGGTATAAGCTCAAGTATGCGCAATCGTATTATCACGAATGGAAGGCAATGGGGCTGTATGAGATGAGGAAAAGGCGTCCGTGACAATGTCAGTCCCACACGGAGAGCCGTATGCGGGAAACCTGCACGTACGGTTCGATGAGGGGGCGGGCGTACCCGATAACAAGGGGCGCTCCGCTCTACTCTACTAAAATTGATACAGTAGCCGAGTTTTTGATATAATGTCCGCATGAGAAAGAACAGGGTTGTCGAGCAGGGCCAACTGGGGTGACCCCAAAAGGAGTGATGATTTCGCTTGTGAATCGGGCTTTTTGTGAAATAGTGCAGTTTTGATGGTGGATTCTGTGGGGATTCTGTGGGGACCCTTGCGGAGGTGCCAAACTTTAGGGAACCAAAACAGTGCCGACCTCTCTCTTGAAAGGTGCGCACTTCTTTCCTTGGAGCTTACGACGCCCCGCCAAGAGCCTTGCGCAACCACTCACCCC
>SUVZ01000057.1 GCA_015061765.1 Lentisphaerota bacterium | reverse complement strand
TGGATGCGTCCATGACGTCGGTCTATGACTGGTACCAGTACTTCCTCCGCGCGGCGGATGCGGACGTCATCCGATACCTGAAGGTGTTCTCGCTCAAGTCGCTTGATGAAATCGCCGCCCTTGAGGAGCAGATGAAGGCCAATCCCGAGGCGCGCATTCCACAGAAGGCTCTTGCCGAGGAGATTACGCTGCTCGTCCATGGCGAGGCCGGACTCAAGACCGCCCAGGGCGCGACGCAGACCCTTTTCGGCGGTTCGGTCGAGGGAAAGACGGCCGAGGAACTCGAGACCATCTTCAAGGACGTCAAGTCCGCAGAGGTCGCCAAGGCAGAATGCGTCGGCATGCCGGTGTTCATGATCGCCGCCAAGGCCGGAATGTTCAAGTCCAACGGAGAGGCGCGTCGCATGGCGCAGCAGGGCGGCCTTTCGCTCAACGGCAGCAAGGTCGATGACAAGCGTACCCTGGCCGAGGATGACCTTGCTGGCGGACGCGTCGCCGTGCTCAGAAGCGGCAAGAAGAACCACTTCCTGCTCAAGGTCTCGCAGTCGTGACTGCGGGCGTCGGCAAAAGGAACATGCTTTGCGGAGTCGCGTCCGTTGTTTCGGCGCTTCTCCTGTGGGCGGCGTATCCGCCGCATTCCGAGACGTTCAGCATACTTGTCGCGCTGGTGCCGCTGATTGTGGTGTCGCGCACATGTTCGCCACGCGTCTCGGCCGCGGCATTCTTCCTGTCCGGACTCTGCTACTGGATGCTTTCCCTGTCCTGGATGCCGGCGATCATAAAGAACAACGGTCCCTGGCCGCTTGTCGTTCTCGGCTGGTTCGCCCTTGCGGCCTACTGTGCGCTGTATTTTGCGGCGTATGGCTGGCTGTCGTCGTTTCTCTGGCGCAAACGCGGTGAAGTGCGCCGGCTTCCGTCCGTAGGATGCATTTTCGCGGAGGCTGTAATATGGGCCGCGCTGGAATATCTGCGCGCGACGCTCCTCAGCGGGTTCGCATGGAACTATTTGGGCACGGCATTTGCCGGAATGCCGTCGTTCGCCTCGCCGGCGCGGTTCGGCGGCGTGTATCTGGTTTCTGCGCTTGTGGTGCTTCTGAACGGTGTCTTCGCCACTCTGCTTGTGCGCGTCTTTGCCCCGGTGATGGGATGGACCTCGCAGACCGCGTCAGGTTCCAGGGGGATTCGTCGTCTGGTTCAGATAGGAGAGACGGGACTCCCTCTTCTTTTCATATTGGGATGTCTCAGCGTCGGGAACAGGATGGTGCGCGACGAGGCGTCCGTCCGCGCGGCCAGTCCGGTGCATCTTCGAGTTGCGTTGGTGCAGCGCAATGCGGCCTGCTGCTTCAAGCCCGGTCCCAGGGAGGATGCCTATGAGGCCTTTGGCCGTCTGCTCGATTCCGTAGCGGCCGTCAAGCCGGACCTTGTCGTGCTGGCTGAGTCTGCCATGGCGGAGTTCGGTTCGGTGCGTTCGTTCAGGGCCCAGGATGTGGTTCGGGCGTTTCTCGACCGTTCGGGGGCGAGGTATCTGATAGCCGGCGGTGACGACATCGTTTCGAACCGCACGTACAATGCTGCGGCCCTTTACGCCAAGGACGGGGAGAAGGGCGCTCTGTTCGTCGACGCATATCACAAGCAGCATCTGGTTCCTTTCGGCGAATACATACCCTTTGACAAGACGATTCCCGCGCTCCAGAAGCTTTCCCCGATAGGGGTTTCGCTCCATCCCGGCGAACCGAAATTGTTCACCCTCACGACGTCTGGCGGCCACGAGGTGAAGGTGGCTCCGCTCATCTGCTACGAAGACACGGATCCGCGATTGGCTTCGCAGGCAGAGCGCATGGGTGCGGACCTGATTGTGCTTGTCACGAACGACAGCTGGTTCTCGAACAGTTCGGAGGCTGAGGCGCATGCCGCACAAGCGGTGCTTCGGGCGATTGAGACGGGACTCCCCGTCGTGCGGGTGGGCAACTCCGGCGTTACGGGAGTGATACGCCCTGACGGATCGGCAAACTGGCTGACGGACTCGTCGGGGCGATTGGTCGTGGATGACCGCGGTGTGATGGTGGAGACCGTTGTTGTGCATGCGGGGGATCGATGATAGAGACCCAGGAGCCATACCGTTCCGACGTGAACTATGATGTCACCACCCGTGACTTCAAATTCTACATCTTCGACTGGGATGACAACATTCTCCACATGCCGACGAAGATACATCTCGAGAAGCGGGATGACGACGGAATATGGCGTCCGGTGGAGGTCTCCACGAGCGTATTCTCCATTGTGCGCACGGACCCCGGCTACAGGATGCCGCCGGGCGGCCGGGCGGAGGCGTTCCGCGAGTTTCAGGATGTCGTGGACGAATCGTCCGGAGACATTTCGTTTCTCCGGGACACGCGGGCCGCACTTGACCGCATAAAGGCCGGAGAGAAGCCGGGGCCCAGTTTCGAGACGCTGCGCAAGACGCTCCGTGAGGGGCGCATCTTCGCGATAGTGACGGCGCGCGGACACGAGCCGGAAACGCTTCGCGAGGCAGTGAAGATATTCATCGATGAGGTTCTGACTCCAGATGAGCGTACGGCGATGATGCGTTCGCTCCGCGGATACCGCTGGTGGCTGGACAGAATGACCGAGTTCGGCACCGATGAGGAGGAGCTGGACTACTATCTTTCGATGTGCCGCTACCATGCCGTGACCAATCCCGGTTTCTTCGAGCAGCTGAAGTCCGACGAGGTCTTCGGCGAACGCTACGAGGTGGCATCCGGGGCGGAGCGCCCGGAACTGGCGAAGGAGTTCGCGATCAAGGATTTCGTGGAGCACGTGTTTCATGTCCTCAAGCGCACCGGAGGGCTCGGCAGGTCCGTGGCCGTAGGCTTCTCCGACGATGATCCGGGCAATGTGCGGGCCGTATCCAATTACATACGCGAGGAGCTCGTAAAGCGTTTTCAGGGGTTCAAGTTTGTTGTGTACGACACCTCCGATCCGTCCTTGGACAATGGCCAGAAGATCACAGTGGCAGGTCAGCTTGACCTTCCCGGGTTCTGACAGGCAGTTGTTTGAGCGTTTCATGTTTGATATAATCTCCACCCGTATCATATGTTGGCGGGATCGGTGGTTTTGGAGCTGATCTCTGCTGGATGTGATTGCAGACAATGAAAGTTGATCAAAATGAATTATTCTGAAGCTAAAAAAAGACTGGAAGAGAATGGACAGGGACATGTCCTGAACTTCTGGGGCAAGTTGGGCGCCAAGGCGCGCAAGGCTCTGCTGGCGCAGGTTGCCACGATTGATTTCACGGAATTGGCGAGATGCAGGGCCATGCTTCCCGCTTTCGCCGCAGCTGATACAGCCAGGAAGGGCGCAAAGCGCGCCGTTGCGCCGACCGCTCCAAAGGTCGCTGACCTTAAGGGCAAGGCGTATGTGTCGGCACTAGCGGCCGGCATCAAGGAGCTGGAGGCCGGCCGTGTGGCGGTTCTGCTTGTCGCTGGCGGACAAGGCTCGCGCCTTGGTTTCGATGGACCGAAGGGCGCCTATCCGATCGGTCCCGTCACGAACAGTCCGCTGTTCCATTTCCATGCGCGCAAGGTGCTGGCCAAGACCCTGGAATACGGCAAGTCCGTTCCGTTCTACATCATGACGTCCGAGGCGAACTACGACGCCACGGTGGCGTGCTTCAGGGAAAACGACTGGTTTGGTCTCGACCGTGAAGACATCTTCTTCTTCAAGCAGGGAATGTGGCCGGGAATGACGTCTGACGGCAAGATCATCCTTGATGAGCCGGGGCATGTGTTCATGTCGCCTGACGGACACGGCGGTCTCCTTGCTGCGCTCAAGAGTTCCGGTGCGCTTGCGGACATGAAGAAGCGCGGAATCAAGTCGGTGTTCTTCTTCCAGGTGGACAATCCACTCGTTGAGATCGCCGACGAGGCATTCATCGGATACCATGTCCTGGAGAAGAGCGAATATACGCTCAAGCTCTGCGCGAAACGCGATCCATTTGAGAAGGTCGGCATGCCGATGAAGTTCGGCAGGGTGTTCAGGATGGTCGAGTACACAGAGATGACCGATGAACAGTGCAGGCGCAAGGGCAAGGACGGAAATCTGTATTTTCTGTACGGCTCGCCTGCGATCCATGTGTTCGACAGGGCGTTTCTTGAGCGCGAGGCGATGAAGCCGATGCCGTTGCACCTTGCGCACAAGAAGATTGCGATGGTGAACGAGAAGGGCGATGTCGTAAAGGCCACGGAGCCCAACGGCTACAAGTTTGAGAAGTTCATCTTCGACATCCTTCCCGATGCCAAGAAGGCGGCGTTTCTCGCCTTTGACCAGAAGGATGAGTTCTCGCCCGTCAAAAATGCTGAAGGTTCCGATTCCCCTGCCACATGCAAGGCCGACATGCAGGCGAAATGGCGTCGCCAGCTTGCGGAACGCGGAGTTTTGATCGAGGGCGACGCTCTTTTGGAGGTTGATCCATGTTCTCTTTGATTATCGCGGTATCCTGCGGACTGGGCACGGGGCTCGCGCTGTATTTCACCGACGCGTTTGGCTATGGCTGGAGCATCTTCTTCGGAGTGCTCGGGTTCGGCGTGGTTCAGATGTCCATAGGCTTTATCCTCCAGAAGAAGGTGAAGGCTGCCATGAAGGCCGTCGAGACCGTTCTTCTGGAGGGACAGAAGGCGGTTCAGGCCAAGACGCAGCGTTGGCAGACGCGTCCGCCGGGATCCATTCAGGAGGCCCAGAACGAGATTGCACGCGATCAGCGCAGGTTTGTTCTTGAGGCGCTCACACTTACCGAACCACTTCACAGGTTTGACAACTGGGTGCCGATGATGAAACGCCAGATCGCCACTGCGCAGTTTCAGCTGTACTGGATGATCAAGGAGTACCGCAAGTGCGACCAGTTGATGGACAGGGCTCTTTTCGTCGATCCCACGATGTATGCCATGAAGATGGCCCGTTATCATACACTCGGAAAGCCAACCGACGAGATCAGGAAGGTCTACGACAAGGGCAGGAAGCGTCTGCGCTACAACCAGAACGTGCTCATCGCCGCCGCTTGGACGTGGATTCTCGTTCAGCGGGGAGAGATCGACGAGGCGTTCAAGGCTTTGAACGATGCCCTCAAGAACAGCGACAACGAGACGCTAAAGGCAAACCGCGAAGCTTTGGCCAACAACCGTGTCGCCCATTTCTCCAATACAAACATTGGCGATACATGGTGGGCGCTGGGGCTTGAGGAGCCTAAGGTCAAAATGCAGCGCCAGCGCATGCAGTGGCGCTGATTCAGCGGCTTCCCGTCCCTTTCATGGCGATATGAGGAGTGATGGGACAGGAGGCCAGACCACCACAGGCCGACAACAGGATTGATTGAAATGAAAAAGAGCACCGAGTTGAGAAAGATAGAGTTTGTACGGGATTTCACGAAATATGCCGCCGGAAGCGTGCTTGTGAAATGGGGCGATACGTGGGTGCTGTGCACCGCGAGCGTTTCGGACAAGGTGCCGCCGTTCCTGAAGGGGAGCGGCAAGGGGTGGGTGACGGCAGAGTATTCCATGCTCCCCGGCAGCACCCGCGACCGCAAGGACCGTGACATCAAGAAGCTCAGGCAGGACGCCCGTTCGACTGAGATACAGCGTCTCATCGGACGCAGCCTGCGGGCCGCGGTCGACATGGACAAGCTCGGCGAGCGCATGATAACGGTCGATTGCGACGTTCTCCAGGCTGATGGCGGCACGCGCTGCGCATCGATCACCGGCGGCATGGTCGCGCTCGAGATTGCGGTTCGCAGGCTGATGAGGGACAAGGTGATATCCGACGATCCGATCATCCACCGCATCGCCGCAGTCTCCGTGGGAGTGTGCGGCGGAAAGCCCACGCTGGATCTGGACTATGTTCACGACTCCACTGCGGACGTCGACTTCAACGTTGTCATGACGGATGACGGACGCTTTGTCGAACTGCAGGGGACGGCCGAACACGAGCCGTTCGGAGCGGATGCGCTAGATGCGCTCATTGCGCTCGCCCGCAGGGGACTCAAAAAGATATTCGCGCTTCAGAAAAACGCCGTCAAGGCCTGATGAACTGCATGGTCGTCCTGGGGATAGACACTTCACTCAGAAGCACCGGATACGGAGTGCTTTCGTCTGAGGGCTCTTTACTCAGGGCGGTGGCAATGGGCGCAATCAAGAATGCGCCGAAGGTCTCTCTTTCCGGATGCCTGCGCAATATACATGCGACGGTCGGGTCGCTCATAGAGCAGCACCGCCCTGATGTCCTCGCCATTGAGTCGGTGATCTACGGCAAGAACGCCGGGACGATGCTTGTGCTGGGCGAGGCGCGCGGCGCGGTGCTCGTGGCGGCGGCGGACGCCGGAATCCCAGTGTACGAGTATGAGCCGCGCAGGATGAAGATGGCTGTGTGCGGGAACGGGATGGCTGAGAAGGCCCAGATACAGAGGATGGTTAAGATGCTTCTTTCTCTGCCTGAACTGCCTCAGAACGATGCGGCGGACGCACTCGGCCTTGCAATCACGCATGTGCATACGAACTCGCTGATAAACACAAAAGAGCCGATATGACATCGTCTAAAGAAAAAAGCACTGCAGGAATATCCACGCAGTGCTTTCCGAATCAGTGAGGGATTTCGGGCTTAGCCCTCGGCTTCGAGCGCGGCATCGACTTCGTCGGTCGTTTCCATGTTCGTGTAGACGTCCTGAACGTCTTCGAGGTTCTCGAGCATCTCGACAAACTTATTGATTGCCTTGGCAGCTGCAACATCGGAGACTGGGTTCATCATGTTCGGAACCAGGCCGATTGCGGAGTTCTCCTCATCAACGCCGATACCTGCAGCCTTGACGGCCTCAAGAACGGTCGTGAAGTCAGACGGCTGGCACTTGACCGTGAAACCGCCTTCCTCGGAGAGGACATCCTCTGCGCCGGCTTCAAGAGCGACTTCCATGACGGAATCCTCTGTGACGCCGTCGGCGGCGGGGATCATGATCTGGCCGAGACGGTCGAAGAGACGCGTAGCGCTGCCCTGCTTGGCGAATTCGATGCCATTCTTCTTGAATACATTGCCGACTTCAGCGGCGGCACGGCGGTGGTTGTCGGTAAGAACATTGACGACAAGGGCGACACCTCCCTTGATGCCTTCGTACTGACCCTCAACAAGAGCCTCGGACTCAAGTTCGCCAGTGCCTTTCTTGATCGCGCGTTCAATATTGTCGTTGGGCATTTGCGCTGCTTTGGCCTTGGCGATGAGCGTACGGAGAGTGGGGTTGTTGTCGGGATCGCCACCCTTTGCTTTCACGACGATCGTGATTTCCTTGCCGAGCTTGGAGAAGATTTTTCCCTTCTTGGCATCCGCTGCGCCCTTTGCACGCTTAATTGTCGCCCAATGGCTATGACCTGACATTTGTCCGCTCCTTTTGTGGTAAGAGTTTGTTCCTGTTAAGAAAAAAGTTCCTGTATTGTATCAAATGAGAGGTGAAAACGCAATCCCTCACCATTGACTTAGAACCATGCCGCCCTGAATTGTCCGTTGCATATCATCTTCAGCGGATGTATCATGAGGGGGTGGGGCCGCCGTGATACCACGGGATTCAAGTTCCCCGAATACTTCAAGATCGACCATGTGCGCTATTGGGAATATCCGAAGGATGATCCATCATTGCCGAAAGTGGCTTGGAAGATGTCTGCAGACGATGAGCGCGTCGTTGTCCCGGTGGGCGAGAAGATCGTGTTCGAGGCGGAAGTGACGGAGGCGGCGGCGACCAAGGCGCCGATCAGGGAGGTTCTTCTGTTCGACTGCGGTCATCCGGTAGCGGTCTGCACGCGGCCACCATGGAAGCTGGAGCTTCCGTTTTCAGAAGAATACTACCGGACAACCCGTTACATGTCGGCCGGGCGCTCCGGCAAAACGCCGCCTTGGGATGCGCTTGCCCACGCATTTCGCCTCTATGTAGTGGATGCTGAAGGGCGAGTCTCCTCGACTGACGATCTTCGTTGGAGGATTCCCGCATTCCAAGGGACTTCCGCTCCGTGGAAAGGCAAGGATCATGCAGTACCGGGAACGATAGCGCCCTGGAAGTTTGACGAAGGTGGGCGAGGTGTCGCTCATTATTCTCACGGTGTCACCCCACGCACGAAAGGAGCCGGAAGATATCCGCTTCTGCGTACGGACAGCGCATTTGATTGCCGTCGGAAGTCCGTGCCTCAGTTGAGGACAGGTGAATGGATGAACTATACGGTAAACGTGGAAGAGGGAGGCATGTTCAAGGCGACGCTTGATTTTGGAACGGGCAACTATTTTCCGAACAAGGTTCTGCTGGTGGTGGACGGTGTCAAGCGCGGTGAGTTTGATTGTCCGTGGCCGGGCAAGTGGGATTGGTCCCGGAGAAAGTCGCGGCTTGTCGGGGAGCTGGAGCTTTCGGCCGGGCGGCATGTTATCACTTTGCTACAGGTCGGGTATCTGTCCATGGGTGCGCTTACCCTTGAACGTGTGGACGGCACATCGGTAGAATAAGATGGCGCATTCGTGGGGACAGACCCTTATTATGTGAGACGCTTTAAAAGTTATCCTTGTCAGAAATGTAAAAGTTATGTCAAAATTTTTTGACATAACTTTTACATTTCTTTTACATTTCCATGACATTTCTTTTTCGTAAATTTGCTATCTTTCCTGTTGTTGGGATGAATGTACTTCCAATAGAAAGGAAATCCAGATATGGCGAGGATAAAAAGAATAAAGGCGGAAGGCGAGGCCTTCTACCATGTGGTCAGCCGAATTGCCAACAAGGCTTTTCTGCTGAAGGATGCAGAACGTAAGAGCACGTTTGTGAACATGCTTCACCGGGCGGCTGAATTCAGTGGCGTGGACGTGGTTACGTATGTGGTCATGGACAACCACTTCCACCTGTGCGTCAGGGTACCGAAGAAAGACGGGGCGGTTTCTGAAGCAGAGGTTTTGAGAAGGGTGGGTGTCCTATATGGGGAAGATCGAAGGGTGTTGATTGAAAAACGGCTTGCGGGGTTTAGGAAGGGAGGCGACGAGTCTTCCGCTGAAGCCGAAATCGCAAGGTTCAGGGCAAGAATGGGTGATTTGAGTGAATTTATGAAGACTTTCAAGCAGAGGGTGTCTCAGTGGTACAACTTAAACTACGGCCATGAAGGTACATTGTGGAGCGGACGGTTCAAGAGTGTGCTTGTGGAGAACGGCCGTTATCTGCGCAATCTGGTAGCCTATATCCACGGCAACCCCATAAGGGCTGGGCTTGTCACCCGTGTGGCAGCCTATGAATGGAGCGCCCCCGGCGCGGCAGCCAAGGGCGACAAGCGTGTCTTGAAGGGTCTGTCCCTTCTTGGAGAGTTTTGGGGTGGAGGTGAGTTTGCTGTGAGGGACGGAAGGCTCTCGAACGGGGTGATAATCGGCGGCAGAGAGTTTGTGAGCGGGATGGCTGGCAGACACGCGCTTTGCTTCGGGCAGATAGCGGTGAAGATCAAGCCGCATATCATTGGATCGGTCAAGACTTATGCGACACACGGTCAGCGTTCAGCTCCGGCAAGTGCGGCATGACGGATTCGTGCGGATTCTGGAACAGTGAAACAGCCAGAAGAAGGAATAAAAGAGGCTAGGAGAATCCTGAACCTGATTCCCAGTTTGTCAAATAGAAAAGATACTCTGCAGATAACTCGGTGAACCATTCCCATCTGAAATCCACGACATACCTTGGCTCGGGGCTTGACTATAGAAGGGTGATATAGTATATTACGCAGCCATGGAGATGATATAGGCAAGACTGGATATTCGCATGCGAATTGGCAATATGCCGAAATCTCATCTGTAAAACAAGGCTTATTTCTGCGACTGTAGCTCAATTGGATGAAAGTCGAGGGATTTCTCATTGCTGAGTAAAGGTCGCTAAAATGAAATCTTTTGAATGTTTTATGGTGTGTTTTGCTCTGTAAATGCTGAATATTTGCAAACACCGTTTATTATGGTTTACCATTGATTCCCCTAAATTTGGCTACAGATTTTGCTACATTCTTGTATCATGGAAAATGATATCATATGGCAGATCTGTGGTCTCGGAGTGTGGGAGCTCCGCAAAAAAGAAAAGAGGTAAATCATGGCTAGAAAATTCGAAAAGGTCATGCCGGGGGTTGTTCTCGTCGGCAGGACCGCGGATAATCCTGGAATCGTCTATTTCAGGAAGATGGTGAACGGTAAGCGGGAAATCAGAAAATCCACGCTTCAGGGAACCCTTGCGCTCGATGACAGGGGTAGGGCCACAAAAGCCCTGAAAACGGAGTTCGCCAACTGGCGAGCAGGCTTGATGAGCAGACCATATTTCGAGAAGCGTTTGGGCGACTCGGAAATGAAATTCGCGGATCTCATCGAGAACTACCCAAAGGCAGCAGCCATGGAAAGGGTGAAAAGCGGAAAGCCAAGCGAAAGATCCGTTGAGAACACAGTAAAGGGCTTGGTTCAATTCCTGAAAGCGGCCGGACTCTCCCCGGAACACATGTGCTCAAAACTAACGACGGACATGATCGACATTGCCATCACTTCGATGATCCAGAGCGGAAAGTCTAAGTCTACGGCATGGAGCTATGCAGCGTCCATCCAGGGGATGACCGCAAGATGGATTGGCCCATACTACCGCAGAGAGGGCTTCAGGGTGCCGCAATTCATTCTTCCGGCAAAGAGGAACATGCGCCCAACACGGTATGAAAGACCAACAAAGGAACAGCTCGACAGGCTCAAGGCGTGGTACGAGAATCTCTGGAACGATCCGGACAAGCGCAAATGGCTTGCGGCGACGATGATGCTTCAGTTCGCCATGCGTAACGGCGACGTGTGCAGGGCTACGCCAGGGATATTTGCACAGAGGACGGTGCGTCTGAAATCGGGTGAGACCGCAGAACGCATGATTCTCCACTATGTGCCGAACAAGACTTCGACAAGTTCCGCACGAAGCGTCGCCTGGCCGGTATCTCCCACCATGTGGGAAAGAATACTGGAAGCCAAGAAGAACATTGCGGAATTGTCGAAAACGGAAGAGGGCAAGGGTTGGTGGAAGAAGAACGGTGAGGATGAAAGGGACAAGCTCATTCCCTTCGCTCACATGACTTTCCTGCGCATAAACAAGGAATTGCGCGAGATATTCCCAAACGCCAAAAAGGCCAGCTACGAACTTCGGAAGATATGTGTCGATCACGTGTATCAGAACATGGGACTTGAAAAGGCAAGCGCAATATCGGGCGACGATCCGAAGACGGTCATGTACTACTACGCGGATCCGAGCCAGGCTATCGTGGAAGACGGGCTGGATGTAACGGAGCTGATATAGGCTGAACACAGATTGGCTGAGCGCAGCTCAGCCATCAGCACTGGAGCACAGCTCAGCCATCGGCGTGGGCAGTTGTAAAGGATTTCTTAACAACTGAAAATCGCCGCCGGAGAGCGGAACGGGAGAGGGGAGATGCAAATCTCCTCTCTTTCTGTTCATATGAACAGAAAAACGCTCCAGATCGGGCGATTATGCAACACTTGGATGAGAATAGGTGGTATAAGTCGAGTCAGCAGACAATTAAGAAAGAAGGAGTTGTTATGGCTCGATTGACAGAAGAACAGATTGCAAATATTGAGAGACAGGCAGATCTCGCGGAGCGCAAGGCGGCAGCGGAGGCGAAGCTTGCCGCTCAACAGCCTGCATGGAGGGTGGCTGAACAGAAGTCGCTCGATGATTATTACGGCAGAATGAACAAGGCGCATGAACGGGCGATGGAGTCGCGCAGAGCACGTATGGCGGCAAGTCCGGGATCTTTCAATCCGTGGGATAAAGCGGGTGTAGACAAGTATTTTGCGGATAAAGCCCGTGAAGAGCAGAGGATCGCGGATAACAAATACAGAGACGATGAGCTTGATACGAGAGAGGATATTGCAGAAGCGCAGCGGGATGGTCAGATCGGAGCAGGAAAGGACGCTGCGCAGATTCGGGCGGATGCGGAAAAGTATACTTCCGACAACCGGCTGAAGGGGATTGAAGCAGAGGCGAAGAGCCGAGAAGCGATGGAGAAGGGGCGGCTTGAATTCGAGAAATGGAAGTCAGGCGAGGCTTTCAAGAATGCCGATGAAGCGAGCAAGCGCGAACATGGCTACTGGGGTGAAAACGGCGAGTATCATCCCGGTAGCAGGGAACGTACAGGAAGGGTGACTGCAGAAGGCCGGGTTGCTGCAGAGCAACAAAAGAATCAAGGGAAAATAGACATACAGGAGAAGAAGAATCAGGGAAAACTTGATCAGGAGAAAGAAAGATCAAAGGGTGGAATACTTAAAGCTTTTGCAAGCGGATTCGGGGTGAAAATCAAGGATATAGCGGATCTGATGAAGAAAGAGGGTTACAGCGATGAAGAAATCAAGGCGAAGATGGAGGAAGAGGGCATAACGCTTGATGAAGGCGAGAAGCAGAAGGAAGCAGAGAAACATGTTTCGACTGGAAGGAATGTGGCGAGGCTGATCAATCGGTTTGCGTGACCGGCGGCAAGAATGCCGCCGCGCAAAACGGGTGAGCCAAAAACGGAAACAGGCGAGAAAATGCAAGAGAATGGGCGCGTTGGGGACAACGCGCCATGAAAATAAAAAGAAGGAATACCTGAAATGACACGATTCATCGACAACTGGGGCAAGGAATACCGCGTTGAACAGGAGGAATTCAAGAATTTCTCCGATGAAATGGCGAAGAACGGGCGGCGCTTTGCGCGGATCCAGACTCTTGTGAACCCGAAGACAGGCGAGGAATGGGAAGGAGCGGACTGGGATGACACCGCGAAGGACGGTCTGCAGCCTTGGGAGCAGAGGTCGATAGACGATGCGAAGGAAGCCTTCAAGAGCCGGATAGCGGAAGGTTGGCAGCATAAGCAGAGAGAGGATGAATCCAATATTGTCACCGATACGCTCAAGGAACTCGACAAGGGCGAGAACTGGATTGATCCGGATGGGGAACAGAGTGCTGCCGAATACCATGCGAAGAACATTGCAGCAGGTGTCGGAAGTGCAGCTGTAGCAGGGGTGACAGGTCTGGCGGATGCGATTCAGGGAACGGTACTCAATGCGGCTGCGTTTACGAGCCGGGCGTTGGGCGCGGAAGACGCGGCGGATACCATTGCAGATGTGCGCAAGGATGCGAGCGATAACATCCGGGCGATGCGGGAGAAGGCGACGGATGCGATTATCGAGGGCTTGGACGCTAAGGGCATGAAGGATGCCAGAGATCTCGTTGATACGGGATTGGATGTGGCTGAAGGCTTTTCGGGTCTGTATGCGCTTGGCGGTGTGGTGGGTGGAGCCACGAAGGGCGTGGTAAAGATTGCCGGGAGCATGGGCAAGACGGTTGATGCGGCGGCAGTCGGCAGAACGGTACTTGCC
>SUVZ01000056.1 GCA_015061765.1 Lentisphaerota bacterium | reverse complement strand
GAAAATCATCCCAAATTCCAATAACTGCGCCTCTTTAAATGAGATAAAACACCGACAGAACTGCCATCTCATAAGAACAGGTGCATTTACCTCAGCAATGGTGCATTTAGTTTCGCGCACTACGAAATTATTATGCAACTGGGGAAGCCCAGAAAGAAAGCACATGCTCCCATTTGTCCAATAGCGTGGCCCGCAGATAACATTCCCGACAGTGGTCACGAGATCCCTCGCCAAGAAAACGGCGATAGTTGGCATCAGACATAAGCCTTTTCAAGCCAACGGCAAAATCCCCGGGCCTGACCACTTCTCCGCATCCAATCCAATTCTGTATCATCAATGTCGGCTTGGCAAACATGGCGGCATCAAGAATGACCATGCCGAAACCTTCCGTTTTCGACGGGAAGGCAACGAAGGCGCATTTTGAATATGCCTCCGTCAAATCGGCATATCCTTTCAACAAAACCCGTCCCTCAAGTTTATGGTATTTAATGCGTCTGGAAAGTGCCGCCTCATCCTTCGGCTTGCCCTTTCCGTAGATATGCACCTGCCACCCCGGGAACTCGGATGCGATTCCGGCAAAAGAATCGACCAGCAACACTTGGTTCTTGTCCTTGTTTATGGCACCCGGACAGATGACGACCTTCTGGTCTTCCTCTGCCGCATATTCGCAACCCTCAAATGCGCTCCAGTTGCCGATGACCCGTATTCTACAATCGTTCACACCGCCCAACAATTTCTGCAACCTGTCTGCATGAGTTTCACAAAGAACCTGAAAGGCGCTCGCTTTCCTAAGCGCTTTTTTTATCTCGCGATTGCGCCGCCAACGTTTGATCCAATGGCGAAATGGATATGCAGGATCTGTATGGAACTGCTGAATGACAGGCGGCAATCCATCCACTTTGGCAAGATCGATAATCTCATTAGTGCCTGTCGAAATGATGACATCATAATCGCCATGCACCTTCTCCTTGAATTGCGGCTTGCAAAAAAGCGTAACCGCATGTCCACGCTCCGACAGACCCGCAGCCAGATTCTTTACCGCGATATCAGCCCCGCGATTGTTGACGAATGTATCCTTATAGATTGCAATCTTCATGCTTACGGCATTATGCTCCCGTTTTCCCGGCTTTCATCCTACAGCTGAATTTAGGTTCAACTTGTCTTTAAGATATTTGCGCAAGGACTTGCGCCACGGCCTCACAAAAATTGGCGCCGTAATCATATTTACAATAACCTTAAACATAACGATAAAAGCCTTTCACCGTTTGCATGATGATTTCCTGCGAAACAGACTCGGGAATAGCAATCTGAGCATTTTATTGCATCCATGCAAAAACAACTCGCATTTGATAGCATCCTTGATCGTCAATGAATTTATAACGCCTTCTCTGCGCAATCTCGATACCAATTGCCTCAAATACTCCAGTTCTGATTTATCATATTGGTTGCGGCAGGTCTTTTTGATGGCCCAGGAGAGCATATCCTTACCATAGCGACGACAAACCGAGATGCGAAATGCCCCTAATCTGTCGCTGTTCTTAAGCACCTCATTCCATACGATCTCTCTGGATTGGAGCATTCCCATGATATATCGCATCGGCATTTGCATGGTTACATTGTTTTCGTGCATCCGATACAGATATAACGGCTCGTCGATCCTGGCGTAGCGGTCGATCACCGAAAACAATCTCGCCGTAAAGACATAATCATCGGCACCGAACACGCCGACCGGAAACGCTATATTTTTCAGGGCAGATTTCGCATACAATTTGCCCCACACGGCAACCTTAACACAAGGCCTCCTGCCGACCCCGAAAAAATCCTCGAACGGAGATGACGACACTGCGACCTCCCCAGCGCCATCCTCGCTGGTCTCCACTGTCTTTCCCGAAATGAATTCGCTGATTGCAGCGGCAACCACTTCACACCCGGTATCTTCCGCCACAGTCAGCATCCGACGCAAAGCGTCAGGCGCCAAGGCATCATCCTGATCGAGGAAAGTAATAAAGTCTCCGCATGCCTCTTCGATTCCACGGTTTCTCGCGGCTGCCACGCCTTGGTTCTCCTGTGCAATCAACCTAAAGCGAGAATCTTCATCAGCGACCCTACGTACCACTTCTCTTGAACCATCACTCGAACCATCGTCAATGCAAATACACTCAAAATCAGGATACGTCTGGGTACGCACAGAATCAAGCGCAAACTTCAGAAATTCTGTCCCGTTATAAACTGGAAGTATTATGGAAATCATAAAAATCTCTCATCCGATTTTATCTTCTCTCAAATCTCGCGCTGGCACAGCCAGTCGACTCACTTATTTCAACGTCACTGATCATGTTTCTCTTTTGATTGCCATACCCTAATTCCGCAAACGTCAAGGCACTGGCGTCCATTCTTGTTGTATCTCCAATAAAACAAGGATCTCAGATGCGTCAAGACAAAGTCGGCCAGATTCCTTGAATATGGAGATTCTGCAAGATACCGGGCGTACGGAATCCATGTAAGACGCGTAAGCCTACAATTCCATGGCTTCTGCGAGAAACTTGCGAAATGGCGAATAACAATGGGCAACTGTTTTTCTCCATTCTTCCATTTGCCCATAAAGTTGTATCTGCGGGAAATAAAGTCCACTTTCCCGTGATAGGCCAAATTCAGCACATCCTGATCGGCATACCCTATCTTCTCCCTCCACTTTGCCAAAATGGAGAAAGGTTCGTCGTCCAAGCCGTTCTTCCGGATGAAATCAAGATTGAAAAGAATCACGCCAGAGTTGAAATACTTCTGGTTCTCGACGGGGGCCGGTAGAGCCGAACATAAAAGAGAGTTTCTGGGATAGCGCTCCTCCGCAACTGCAGCGCAGGCGAATCCATCCAGATTGAGCCCCCACAAATCTCTGATATCTCCCCGGCAGAGGATATCGACATCCAGATACAGCGTGCGCATTTCGTCAACCAGGATTTTCGGCAGCAGAAGCCGAAAATAGCACTCGACACTTATATGCGGACTTGGCAACGGTACATTCGCAAACACAGTCTCGTCAACCTTGTGAAAGCAGATTTCACAATTACGGTACTTCTCCGATGCAGAGCCGATTCGCAACTGATTTTCCTCCGAGACATTGCGATGCAAGACATGAAAAACAAACTCAGTCTCTGGATTATTCAGCAAAATGCTCGTCATCACAACCGCCAGATGCTGGGAAAAGCCGTCTGACACGGAGAACGATATGGAAATCGGATCTTTCATCTATCTTACCTCTGATGTTGCATATCGCAGAGTCTGCGGTAGACACCATTCATCCTGTAAAGTTCGTCATGGGAGCCGTGTTCAACGATTCTGCCGTGGTCCATCACAAGGATCAGATCGGCGTTGCGGATCGTCGAAAGGCGGTGCGCAATGGCAAAGACGGTACGGTTTTTCATGAGATTGACAAGCGCATCCTGCACCAGGCGCTCCGTCACGGTGTCAAGTGCACTCGTGGCTTCATCCAGAATCAGGATTGGGGGATTCTTGAGTATCGCCCGCGCAATCGCTATGCGCTGACGCTCTCCGCCCGAAAGCGCAAGGCCCTTCTCGCCACACGTCCGCGAATACCCTTCCGGCTGCGACATGATAAACTCATGCGCGTTGGCGAGTTTTGCCGCCGCCACCACCTCATCATGCGTTGCGGTGCCCGTTCCGTATCTGATGTTCTCCTCTATCGACTCATTGAACAGCGTAGTCTCCTGCTGCACCGAACCCACAAGGCGGCGAAGATCGGAGATGCGTATATCCCTCAAATCGACACCATCCATCATGACTCTTCCCTCACGAGGATCGAAGAACCTCGAAAGGAGTGCGCTCATGGTGGACTTCCCGCTACCGGTCGTTCCCACCACTGCGACAAAACTGCCTTTGCGGATCTCGAAACTTGCGTGACTCACCGCATCGCATTCAGCAGTGTCGTATCCGAACGAAACATCGTCGAAGACGATTCTATCGTCGAATGTGGACTTGGTGACGGCATTCGGATTCTCTGGAAGTGCCATATTCACGTCCATAAGCGACCAGATTCGCTGCAAGGACGCGCGCCCCTGCTCGATCTGCACCTGAAGTTTGGAAAGCTGCTTCAGCGGCTTGTAGATCAGAAGGAGCGGGGCCAGCATCGGAAGAATGTTGGCAAGAGTGACATTGGCGAAAAAGCACCACACGATAAAGGCGCTGATGAGAAATATCCCGACGGTCTCCACCGCCGGTCCGACAAAAAGCCCGAGACGCACTGCCCGAAGCGTGGACTTCAGAAGCTTGTTGTTCGTGTCGACATATTTCATGTTCTCAAACTCCTCGCAATCGTAGGCCTTGACCGCCTTGATGCATGTCAGGATTTCATGCATGCGCGAGCCGACCACAGAACCGCGTTCGAGAGCCTTGCGAGACCATTTGCGGATCGCCTTGGAAAGCATCACCACCGGCACCATAAACAAAGGGAAGCCCACAACTATGATCACCAATGTCGGCAACATGTGATTGGCAATCGCGAACCAGATGATGAATCCGACAGAAATCAGAATTTCAAACGGAGCCTGCGCCAACTCCATCAGCATCGTCTGTATTATCATCTGCACCATGGCAGGATCTCCCGTCGCCCGCGACATCAGCTGTCCCACATCAATCCTTCCGTGGAACTGCATCGATTGCTTCTGGATGTGGCGCAGCATATCAACCCTTAAATCCGCCACGACATGCGACCCTGCCCACGTAAGACAGTAATTGGAAAGGAACAGCGTCGCCAGACGCGCCAAAGCGACCAGCGGCACTACAAGAACGACAATCAGCACCATCGCCCCGCCCATTGCGCCAGATTCATCCTGCAGCCTTATACCGGCCTTTGCCGCCAAACGCTCGACCTGAGGATACCATGAAGGCAGCCGGGAGGCCTTATCCATCTGACGTCCGAGCTTGTTCTTTGCGGGTGCGCCAACATTCACATCCGCCACAGGGTCCTTCTGCGCGACAGCCATCCTGGCCTCGTTCTCGCTCACCTTCTCAAGCGTCGGCTGAATGACCTGAAAGAGAGGCAGGAACGTTCCCGCCGTGAGCATGCCGCACAGAATGCCGAGAAAAATGCGTGCCCTGTATTTCCTCGCATATCCCCACACCCGGCCATATGCCTCTTTTGCGGAATATTCACGATCGAAAAACTCTTTCTTGTATTCGCTCATGTCTTCATGATCCTTTTGATCTCGTATCCCAAATGAGACAACCCGTCGCCGAACGCAACCACGACGCTTCTTTTCCTCAACGCCTTGCGCCCGTATATTCCGACAGGACGTCCGCTGTCGACAGGCGTTGTATTCTGATGCTTCTCGCCTTCTATCACCTCTATCACCTGCGCCCAGAAATTGTACTTTTCAAGAACGAGTCTCTTCGCCGCCAAAATCGCCTCTCGCCTCTTTTCATATTCCCCGTCTGCTATGGCGGCCTTGACTATTGCCGCAGCCTCCCTGGGGTCATCAATCGGGATCGGGATAAACGACTCTTTCGGGAAGATTTCATCCACGGTGGGATCACCCGCATAGAATGGCAGGCACTCGGCAAGAAATGCATCCGACAGCTTCTCCGACCAATGGTGCCTGGCAATGTGATTCTCTATTGTCACATGATATTTATACGGCTCCAAAACCTCGTACTTTCTTCCGAAAGGTTTCACCCCCCTGCCGTACCAATCCATCTCCGGTATGGCACGAGACAGCCCTTCCGCCAGTTCGAATCTCGCGGCATGTTTTGTATAGCGCATTTTCTTCGAAGAACTTATGACGGAAATGGTCTTCTGCTTTGGCGGCAGGACCAAAGAGCCGTATTCCCGGCAATTCCTGCCGATATACCACAGATAATACCCGCGACCGAGATGATAATGCGGATGTTTCTCCGCCTCAGGAGGGCGATTGGTAAGAAGATGCCCGAACTGCCGCGTATATGCCTTTGAATACCGCTTGATGCTTATCGGTTCCTGAGTTGCGAGAATCGTGCACTCCTTCGGGCACAACAGCTTCTCACACCCTTTTCTGAATGTTCCAATGTCCACCGACGGCATTTCATCGTAAACGACAAGCCAATCATAGTCCTCGCATGTGGGATCAGTGACAAACACATATCCTGGACGATACTCAAAGTCATCCGCCCCGACTTCAGAGCCTCGCCACAAAACCTTTATCCGCATACGCACTCCTTCTTCCCATCCGGCACATTCCGGAAATAATTGTAGTTCAATACCCAGGCCGAAGGATGGCGACGGATGATACGCTCAAGATCCCTTATGCACATCTGGGTCATGCCTCGGATATCGCGTGCGTCTTCGGGCATATAGGAGGCAACGACCTCGCAACGGTAGCGGCCGTCACTGAGCGGACGCGACCAGGCGACCACAATCGGCGCCTTGCCTTTCGCGCTGAAAAAGGCAGGTGCCGCCGACACCGTTATCGGCATCCCCAAAAACCTGACCCAGATACCGCCGTCCCTGACGTCCACGACCTGATCGACGAGAAGCCCCAGCGACTTGCCGCTCTTCAGCCCCTGCATAAGCGGGCGGAACGCACCGTCGGCATGGACAATCTCCTGGCCGATCGATGTGCGCGCCTTCATGAGCAGCTTCGTCATTCCGCCCGTGCCGATATCCTTTGCCACCGACATCATCGAATGCCCCTCGAGAAACGCAAGCTGCGAAAGGATCTCCCAACAGCCGATATGTCCCGAAACCGTGACCGCAGGCTTGTTTTCGGCTAGGAATTTCTTCCCAGCCTCAGACATTTCGCCCGCCGCCTTGACACGGCTCACCGCATTGCGGCACGTCCAGAACGCATGGCCCACCGTCCGCGCCATATTGCGGTACGAACGTCTGATGATTCGCTCCTCCGCCTTAGTGGGATCGTAGACCGCAACAGGACGGACTATCCCGTCGGTTTTCACTTTGCCGCATATGACACGCAGATTGGCGAGAGAACGCCGACGCCCCTTGTCATCGAAGCGATACATGACCGCCGAGACGAAATCGCAGACGCCAAGCATCCATCTACGGGGCAGGGAAGAAAGAATCACGATGCCAAGTCCGATTCCGACCCATTCAAACGGGCGGCGCAACATTCGCTTTATTCTTTTCCTTGTCTTTCTCGCTACCGTCATCGGCACTTGTCCTTGTTCTTATTGTCTGTCACCCGATAAAAATGTCAAAACTCAAAAAGATCGCCGGGGCGATCCTGTTCAAGAACCGAAAGCTCTATGTCGGTGCGGCCGATCTCCTCCAGCACATCGGTAAACGCCCTTCTCGCCAGCGACGGCGAGTTGCACTCAGACGAAATATGTCCAAGAAGAATCGCCTTCAGTGACAAAGGATTCGTATCCTTGACAAGTGTCGCCGCGTCCTCATTGGAGAGATGGCCCGTACGCCCGCGAATGCGCTGCTTCAGCGACACTGGACGATGGCTCTGTTCAAGAAGGATTGGATCATGGTTCGATTCCAGCACGGCGCACGTCGCGCGGGAAAACGCCATACGGACATTGGCCGTGACAATCCCCATGTCCGTGCCGACGAAAAGCGAACTGCCGTCCGCCTCGAACAGATATCCAACAGGATCGGCCGCATCATGCGAGATTGAGAATGGCGTGACCTGTATGCCTTCAATCTCAAAAGGCTCGCCATTCTCGAAGAGCGTCCAGCCGTCGTTGACACCCGTCTGCATTGCGATGGCGTCTGCAGTATCCCCGTTCGCGATAAGCGGTATGTCCGGAAGCCGCCTATGGAACGTTCCCACACCCTTGCAGTGATCAGAATGGTCATGGGTGAAGAGAACCGCCGACACTTCAGAAATGTCGATTCCGCACTCCGCCAGTCTCGTCTTCTGTTCCCTGAAGGAAAATCCAAGATCCACAAGCAGAAGCGTACCGCCAGAACGGACGGCGATGGAATTGCCGCCTGAACCGCTGCCTATGGCACGAACCCTCAAATCCGGAACCTCTCGAATCAGGCTTCATGGATGCGGGCGTTCGCGGCGGCGACCTTGGTAGCCAGCTCCTGCTTGTGCTCCCTGAACTTTTCGCGAAGCCCCGCATCGGCGGCTCCAAGCATCTGCACAGCAAGAAGCGCTGCGTTTACAGGACCCGCACTGCCGCAGGCCACACATGCCACAGGCACGCCAGACGGCATCTGCACCGTGGCGTAGAGGGCGTCAAGGCCGTTCAGCGCCCCGCCGGCCACCGGGATCCCGATAACGGGGAGCACCGTTCCCGCCGCCAAGACGCCACCGAGATGGGCCGCGCCGCCTGCCGCCGCAATGATGACCTTGATGCCGCGCCCCTCGGCGGTTTTCGAATATTCGATGGCCATCTCCGGCGTACGGTGCGCACTTATGACGCGAGTCTCGTACGGAACGGCGAACTTGTCCAGCGTCTCGCAGGCCTTCTTAACAAGAGGCCAATCGGAGTCGCTTCCCATCACAATGCCAACCAAAGGCTTTTCTGAATCCATGATCAATTCCTTTCAAATGCGCGATGCGCGATGTCTCTCCTGAAAAACGCCTTCTCGAACGAGATTGCCTCGACTGCGCGATAGGCGGTATCGACCGCCTCACGCAGAGTGCCCCCCATGCCCGTCACGGACAGGACGCGTCCCCCATCCGTAAGGACGGATCCGTCAACAGACTTCGTTCCGCAGTGGAAAACCGTCGCACCCTGCACCTTTGCAGCCTCGTCAAGGCCGGAAATCCTCTTGCCCTTCTCATAGCTTCCAGGATAGCCGCCGGACGAGACGATCACAGTTGCGGCAGCCTCGGGCTTGACAATCACGTCGGAATCCTTCAGGCACCCGGTGGCGACATGCATCAGCATGGCGGCGAAATCTCCGTCAAGACGCGGAAGCACAGCCTCCGTCTCGGGATCGCCAAAACGTGCGTTAAACTCGACCACGTTCACATTGGAGCCACTGAGGGCCATTTTGCCGCCTTCGGGCGTGACCATGAGTCCGGCATAGAGAACACCGCGATAGGTGATGCCGCGATTCTTGAGTTCCCTGACGACCGGAAGGATGATCTTATCCTTGATCTCGGGAAGCATGCGCCCCGTTACGACTGGAGCAGGGCTGTAGGCCCCCATGCCGCCTGTGTTCGGTCCCTTGTCCCCGTCAAAGATGCGCTTGTGATCCTGCGAACTTGGGAGGAGCACGGCGTTATCGCCGTCGACAAGCGCAAGGATCGAACACTCTTCGCCATGCAGAAACTCCTCAATGAGGACCTCCGCGCCTGCTGACCCGAACTTGTTGCCGACGAGCATGTCATCTATCGCCGCCTCTGCCTGCTCGACGGTTTCGGCGACAATCACACCCTTGCCTGCGGCGAGACCATCCGCCTTGATTACGACAGGAAGCCCGTAGGCGGGAAGAGCCGCCTTTGCCGCCGCGGCATCGGTGAACACCTCAGCCTTGCCGGTAGGCACGCCAGCCGCCTGCATAATCTCCTTGGCAAAACGCTTGGATCCCTCCATGCGGGCGCCAGCGGCCACAGGGCCAAACGCCTTCACACCGGCATCCTCAAGCACATCGACAAGACCCGCACATAGCGGTGCCTCGGGGCCGACCACGACGAGATCGGGAGCATTCTCTCTGCACCATGCCGTTATTCCGGCGATATCGTCAGCCTTCAACGGCAGACACGTCGCAATCTCAGACATCCCTGCATTGCCCGGAGCGCACCAAAGCTCATGACTCTCCGCGTCCTGCGCCAAACGCCACGTGATCGCGTGTTCGCGCCCGCCACTTCCTACTACTAAAATTTTCATGTCCCCATTATACCATATCCGGCGTTTATGGTTTTAACTTTATTGAATCGGCATCTCTAAGAATGATTGTCCCACACTTTTTCAAAAAAGCGCTTGCGTTCATCCCCCTGTTTTGATATCATATCCGCGTTTTCTTTTTTGGGGATATAGCTCAGTTGGTAGAGCGTCTCAATGGCATTGAGAAGGTCAGGGGTTCGACTCCCCTTATCTCCACCATCCGTAAGGTGCGTTTGACCTGACATCGGTCGAGCGCATTTTTTGTTTCTTAGACAAAGTGCGTAATGCACCAAATGCACGCTTTCAGCAGATCAGAAATCAGAGCGACGGAAAATCCGTTTGTCTCGGAGGAAACTCCGCAGACATGAATTCCGCCAATGCGTTCTTCCAGTATGGCATGGGAGGCAGACCTGCAAGCCTCAATGAATTCTTCTCCAACCGAGAGTTCTTAGGTCTTGGAGCGGGACGAGGAAACTCCTCTGTCGTGCAGGGCCGTATCTTCTGTTCCTTGCCTGCAAGACGGAATATCTCCTCCGCGAATTCGGCCCAAGTCGCCTCTCCTTCACACGTAAGGTGAAATGTACCCCGCAATTCCGGGCGTTCAAGGATTCCCCGAAGCGCCCGAACCACCGCCACCGTGCTTGTGGGATTGCCGTGCTGGTCGGACACAACCTTCAACACCGGACGGCTCCCGTCGGCGAGAGACATCATCGCGTGCACGAAACTGGGTCCACCAGCCCCGTAAAGCCATGAAATGCGCGCCACCACATGATTCGGACAAAGCCTGCGCACAGCCTCTTCTCCGGCAAATTTGCTCTGTCCATACACGGTTCGCCCACCTGTGGGACAATCCGATTCACCATATGGACGTTCCGCATCGCCATCAAACACATAATCCGTAGAGATTGCAATGAGCCGGATCCCATGCCGGTTGCAAGCCGCTGCAACGTTCGCAGAGCCGGTTTCGTTGATACGGAACGCCAGATCGCGTTCGGCCTCACATCTGTCGACAGCTGTCATGGCGGCACAATGAACAACTACGTCAGGGGAATGTTTCACGAGGGCGGCGCCAACGGACGCCTCATCCGTAATATCAGTTTCCGGAAGATCCGTGGGAACGATCTCGAATTCACCGACCAATTCCCGGACGAAAGTTCGCCCGAGCATCCCGTTGCCGCCTGTCAGCAGAATTTTCATCGCATCAATTCCGTCTGCCATCTGCAAGACGACGCAGATATTGTCCATAAGACGATTTACCGTAGCCATCGGCCAACGTGCGCAACTGCACTTCATCAATCCAGCCCTGATGCCACGCAATCTCTTCAATACAGCTCATCTGAAGCCCCTGCCTCTCCACAATTGCACGGACGAAGTTCGTGGCATCGGCAAGAGACTGATGCGTACCTGTATCCAGCCATGCATAGCCGCGCCCCATCTGCCGAACACGTAGCCGTTTCTGTCTCAGATATTCACGGTTCACGTCTGTGATCTCATACTCGCCGCGCTGGGAAGGCTTGAGCGCGGCTGCAATGTCCACGACATCATTCGGATAGAAATAAAGCCCAACGACCGCATAGTTGGATTTCGGGAGCACCGGCTTCTCCTCTAGCGTCTCAGCGTTCCCGTCGGAGTCAAACGACACCACACCATACCGTTCCGGATCGGAAACCCGATAGCCAAACACGGTCGGTTCCTTGTCGGCGGCGGTCTCACGCAGCATTCTCGGCAGATCGGCGCCATAGAAGATATTGTCGCCCAACACCAGGCACACGTCATCATCCCCTATGAACTCTCTCCCAAGCACAAAAGCCTGGGCCAGTCCATTCGGCACCTTCTGCACCTTATATGAGAACTTCATGCCAATATCAGAGCCGTCGCCGAGAAGCCGCTCAAAATTCGGAAGATCCTGCGGCGTCGAAATGATGAGCACTTCACGTATTCCAGCCAACATAAGCGTCGACAGCGGATAGAAAACCATCGGCTTGTCATATACCGGCAACAATTGCTTCGACACCACCCGCGTCAACGGATGAAGCCTCGTTCCGGCGCCACCGGCAAGAATAATCCCTTTCCTGCTCTTCAGTCCAGATGAATTATCGATCTTCTCCATGACTTTATCATACCTCTCACTTGGCTTCGGCATCCGCCTATCGCCGCTTTGTTCATCACATGCACCGAATGATATCACCTTATCCCTGCAATCGCAAGCAAAAACAGAACGGAGACATTCACTTTGCCGAAGTCCAACTTACACCAACCTTTATAATCTGCTATAATGTCCGTCAATTATGAAAGAGTACTTGTTGAAACTGACTCAGCCGCCAACATGCCGCAGTGGAAGTTTATCAGTGGATTCAGACAATATTTACAAGCGCCCTTTAAACATGAAAATCAGATTGCTGCCATCCGCAGTGGTGATTCTGGTCGCACTTGCCGCCAACGCCAATGTATGGATCAAAGGTGTCGCCGAAGGCGATATCTGGGGAAATGCGGGATTCACCTTCGAACAGGAAGCAAAGATCGACGAACGGCAGCTGTACAACGAAGAGTCGCTTTTCCTTCTTAACTGGAAGGTGAACTCCTGGCTGAAGCTGGCGGCTGGTTACCGGCTTGTGTTCGAACGCAATGACGAGGGACGGTTTGACCATGAAAACCGTCCAACCTTCGACGCAACATTCTCCTCGCCGAAACTCTGGACCATGCATCTTGACCTAAGAACGCGCTTTGAGATCCGAAAAAAGGAAAGGACAAGCCCATACCTCCGGCAACGTTCGCGTCTGCGCCTTCGCACATCATGGAGCGTCACGGACTTCAGGATATCGCCATTCGCCTTCGAGGAGGCGTTTTTCTCCTTCAAGCAGAATGACGAAACGCGAAACTGCTTTGACCGGCTTCGTTCGGCAGTCGGCGTCTCGTTCAGGCCCATTCCGTCTGTCGACAGCCTGCAGTGCCTTCTCTTCTACATGGTGCAGCATGGAGTGGACGGGCACGCAAGCGAATGGGACCCCGCTTCGTTCGTGGGCATAGAGATGCGGTACAGCTTTTGACCTCGCCCTCCCGGCTGTAATGACACCGCAAAAAAACAAGGCTTCCCGCGAAACACGGGAAGCCTTGATCCGTTAGACCTCTCAGCCTTAGCCGAAGAGCTTGGTGAAGAAGCCGTCGTTCACAGACTTGTAGCCGGTGAACACCTTGCCGCCGGCGAGAACCTGACGCGTATTCTCGTCGAACGTGGCGGCGAGACCCGTGCGCATCGCGGCGTTCGCCATGACGAGCGAAACGGTGTGCGAATACCCGGCCTCGACGGAGGCGTTCGGGTTCTTGCGGCTGCGGACGCACTCCATCCAGTTGCGCATGTGCGCACTGGTGAGCTTGTCGCCGCCGGTGTTGGCCGCAGTCTCGGCCTTCTGGTAGTTGGCCGTAAGCTTCTCTTCCTTGTACTGGACGCGCTCGACACCTTCGTTGGAGACCGTTCCCTTGATGAGGTCGATCGTGCCGTTGGGACCATGATACTTCTCAACATTGCCGCGGGCGGAGTTGGTCTGGCGGGACGAGAACACCGCCTGGAAGCCCTTGCCGGGGTTGTTGTCCTCTCCGTACTCAAGAATCGTGGTGAAAGTATCGAAACTCATGCGACCGTCATTCCATGCATAGGTGCCGCCGGAGGCGACCGCCTTGCGCGGATACTTGAGACCGGTGAACCATGCGACCGTATCGATCTGGT
>SUVZ01000576.1 GCA_015061765.1 Lentisphaerota bacterium | reverse complement strand
ATCTTTAGGCATCGCCCCATCGGCGTTCAAATGCCAGCCGATATGCGGATGGCCACCCCTGTATAGATACGTCGCCACTCCAAACCCTTTCGGCACCGGGCGGTGCACAGGCGACGCAACATTCACCGGCGAAACGGACTGGAGATAGAATCCGAAATAACCTTCCATTTCCTGACGCTTACCTGCATTGATGAACTTCGAATCGGACGGCAGTTCAGGAATAAAGGTGAAGGACACCCCCCAATCATCAGTGACGCTGAACATGCGGTTCGTAAAGAATGCGGTGTGCGATTGCGCCGGATCGTTCACAAGGCGAAGATCCCCTTCAGGAGTGACAAACGGCGGACGCGCATCAAGCTCAATGGGCGAATCCGCATTCTGAAGCCGGGTATTCTCCGCATTGAAGCTCCAGGCACCTGGCACGGTCCAATCCGGAATCTCCTTTATCGCACCCCACGCGAGCGTCTTCTCGGGGAAGACAAGTGAAGAACCATCCTCCAAAGACAATGCCGCCGCGCGGAAATTGGCAGTACTTGCGGCTGAGACGGCCATTCCCGACGGAAGGCGAATCGTCCCTGCAAAACCGGCGGTCTGCGCCATGCGGGCCGATGTATCAAGCGTCAGCACGCCGGCGCCCGTGAAAGATACGGACTCGGAGAAATTGGCGGGAACGGTAAACTCCACACCTTTCGGAACATCCACGGTTCCGGTAAAGTCTGGCGAGATCCGCGCCGCAATGCCCGGGGTGGCAACGACCGTTCCGCAGCCTGCAACCTTCCATGACGCACCATCCGATACTGAGAGCGTCAGATACGTCGGGTGCGAAGGAGCTAGAGCCGTAAAATCGTTGGTGGTGACGATTGTGCCGGAGTAGTCTGCCGATGGCGTAAGCCTGAACACAAGTTTCTGGGAATACGTGCTGTAGTCGCACGGGAAAACTACCGTCGCATCGCCTGTCGGTACTGTACCTGAAGACCAGTTTGTGGCAACGTTCCAGTCACAGGAACCAGTACTCCCTATCCATGAAAACACTTCAGCTCGCCCTGCGAACACCGCCGCAGAACACAGCAGACTTCCGATAATTCTGTTCATTGTCTATCCTCCTGTTTCATTGTTTCTCCTTCGATCCAAGTAGGTCCCACCCTCTCACCTGAAGGATAGGAACCATCTTCCAGATAACGCAAAACGGATTCGGCAAGAACCGCCCCTGAAGCAATCGGATCAAACACCATCCGAGTCAGCTCCCGCGGATAAATTGGCTCTATCCCCTTATTTGCCCAAGTGACAACACGAACATCTTCTGGAATCTTAACCTCTGCATACAGCATTGCCGTAAGCGCACCTGCGGCAAGATAGTCATCCGCAATAAAGTAAAGCTTGTCCATGGAAAGTCTACCCTTGGAGATCAACCGCGAAAACATCTCGTATCCCGCATGTCGAACCGCCGCTATGCGACCATTGGACACATCCACGTTGACTTTGATATTTTCAACTCTTATACCAGCCTTTTGCATCATGGGCCTGACATCACACATCAAATCATCCCAATATATCTGAACAACCTCTTTAATATCGTTATCCACACAGGATTGCACAAAATCAGGTACCGCACTGTTATAGTCAAGACGGGTAAATCCTATCGAACCCTTAGGAGCCTTTTCTGTTTCTGAAAGGGCCACAAAAGGGACCTTGCACTTTGAGAGATGCCGAAAAATCGACTTGCGTTCATATAGCACAACCACCAGATCAACGGATCTCGACAAAAGCACATCTAATGATGCAAAACCGCATGAATCATTCTTTACCGTTTTCACGCTTACCTGCGAGAAAAGGTAACCCTTTGAGATAAGTCGGTCCCTCACTGCGCCCGCAAGAATCGCCTGAAAATAGTTGTCGTCACCCTCAGGATACACCAGCACAACATGCCCGCGCCAAAGTGTGGCCGCATTACCAAGCACGACAGATCCTATCCGCGGACGGGATACGACAAGTCCCTCTTCTGAAATATGCCGCAATGCCGCCTGCGTAACAATTCTGCTGACACCAAGCATCGGCGCAAGATTACGATAGGACGGCAAAACGTCGCCTGGTCTATAGTAACCGCTTACAATAGCCTGACGCAACCCATCCGTAACTTGTGTGACCAACGGTCGCACATCGTTGCGGTTTACGGCAAATGGCATATGCTTATTATCCAATACTCCACCTCTTTAAAATTTCAAACGACGATTATTATATTCAATATGTTCATTAAAGTCAATCGTTAAGGTGGAGTGCGGAAGTAAATGCACCTGATCTGGTTCGTTTACTCATGCGAACTGTAATTCAAAATCCCTCCACAATTCGCCTCTTTGAAAATCGGCTCATTTTTGATATAATTTTCGGCGAAAGGTATAAAATATGGCACCAATGCTACAACAAATTGATGAAATGAACACCAATGAGAAAGTCCAAATGATGGACTATCTTTGGTTGTCGCTTGAGAGAGCCTCTTCTGCCTACGAAC
>SUVZ01000055.1 GCA_015061765.1 Lentisphaerota bacterium | reverse complement strand
TGCCTTGAAACCCCTTCCCAACGGCCTCCACGGCCATGAAAGAACTGAATGCCTCCAATGCCGGCCGCCTTGACCGCCTCCAGATCTGCGACAAGCCCCGCCTTCGAAACATTTCCGCCGATCAGGTGGAACCACGTCTCCGGGCGGTCTGCGTCAGATATCACCTGTGCCCGAACGCAATGGAACATCACCACTGCAGACAGCAGAACGACCCTCCCCGGAAGGACGCCGTTTTTTCGCTGGTTATGTCGCCGGATACGATTCATAGACTTGTCGAAATACCTTCTGCCAGGCAGCCGTCACTCCTCAAACACATGTTTTCCCGCATTGACGGAATGCGTCTTGCCGCCCCAGACAACCTGCGTCGGCGCCGGGGTTTCAAGAGTAAGACTGCCGTTCGAAACACTCATGACAACCGCCCCCATCGCCGTTGGCACGCGTGCATCGACACGACGCAATCCCCCGAGTTGCGGCGAAACCGAAATCCGGCGGAATCCGGATTCGAGAGGCGTAACCCCGAGGATAAAGCGCGAAATGACATTCAGCGGAGCTGAACCCCAGGCATGGTTGAGGTCCTGATTTGGCTTGGCCTTCATGTTCCACGCTTCAAGCGTAATCGTCGAACCGAAATCCATCATCCCCAACCAGCTGCGCGGACCTGTCGAGGTCATGTACTTGACTGCCAGATCGGCGCGTCCGGCACGGCAATAGGCCTCAAGCAGATACTGCGCGAAATACACGCTGCACACCATTCCTCTCGAATCAAGGTACTCCGCGATCAATCCCTTTCGTTCAGGCGGAACCAGCCCGAATGCCAATGCGGCGGCGTTCGCATGGAGAGACGCGTTTCGGGCTCCTTCACCGTCGACATACACTTTTCTTGAAGCATCGTAAAACACACGTTCATATGACTCGCTCACCCGAACCGCGTCGGCGCGCAACTTCGCCGCCTCATCCTTCAACCCGATCGCCTGCGCCATATCCGCCAGCTCGAGCAGATTCATATGGTAGAACGCATTGACCACGGCATTCACCTTTTTGAACTCGAAATTGTCCCTTTCCGGAAGCGGCCAATCGACGATATCCCGATCCCCTTTCCTTGCCGGACCGGACGATACGATCAATCCGTCCTCCCGGACCGGGAAACCGGCATGGAGTTTCCTCCCTTTGAGCAGGTCATAGTAGCGGCGAACGGACTGCACATCGCCCGACCACATCCAGTCTGCCCACGCCATCTTAATGGAATGCTGTTTCCATTCTGTAGGCCATGTCGGAAACTTGAGCAGATACTCGTGCGTGCGCCGTCCCATCCTGTAATCCGCATCTATCGCGTAGTGGCCCAGCTGATTTATGTACGCATCGGCCTCGTAAGGGATTCTTTCGCGGTCTCCATCAACATACAGTCCGGCGAAACTAGTGGCCCAAATCGAATATTTGCAGAAGTCCCATACGCGGTTCAGCGCCTCAGAATCGCAGGAGAACGACGCAGCCGACATATCTATCGGCCAATGCACAACATGGCGAACAAGGCGAGCCCCAGGGGGCAGGGCGATCTCCTGCACATAGCGAAACGGCATCACCGTGCCCAGTGCAGGATCGAGGCGGATCGCCGGCGATTCATCCGGGCCGTGCGTATTGCGGAAATCCGGTTTTACTTCCACGCGATGCCGTCCAGGGCGTGCCGTTCCGGAAACCCGTACGGCGCGGATGGTCGAGCGCTTATACTCGTTGGTGACGCAGCCGCATACGTTCGTCAATTCGCCCATCGTCAAATCAAACGCACCGCCGTTGACGCTTTCTATCTCTATCCATCCGAATGCATCCTTGCCGAAATCCCACAGCCGGGAGCCGGAAGCGAGCGTGGTAACGGTTTGAGGATGCTGCGGAGTGACCGTCGTATTTCCGTCTGCGGGAAATTCAATCCAAGGGAAGAGCGTGATACGCGTCTGAGTCAGGCCAATGGGCGCAAGAGTCAGCCACTGCGGACATCCCGCATGCGCCGACACTGGACTGGGCGGCGGATCTTCCGGACGGCCTGGCGCATCCGCCCGCATCGACCCCCAGCCGCAAGAGGTTGTCTGCACCGCACGGACGCAGATGCGCATGGATTCTCCAGAGCCAACCGTTTTCATCACCGGAATACGACCGCCGGGGTGCATAACCAGCGCATAGTTCCAGGGGGACGTAGCCTCTATTTCACAGCGAGGGAAGGCCGATTCGCGTTCTCCAGCCCTGCGTTTTTCGTACGGAACCTGATACTGCGTCAGCAATCGGATACGACCCTCCACCGGAAATGCGTAAAGCAGTGCGCCTCGACGGATGCACACGGCGTCGTTAGCCCAAAACGACGCGACAGGGTCGGATGGGAAATGCAGCGTCACCCTGTCACCCGATCGCCACTCTCGCACAATCTTTCTGAACCCTCCTACGGCATCCAGTTGACACTGTTCGCCGTTGACGCGCACTTCCGGAGCGGAACACCATCGCGGAATGCGGACGAAAAGCGGCCATATCCCGCCTTGTGCTTTCTCAACCGTCAGGTTCACGCGATCGGAGAACGGATATCCGCCACTCTCTGCAATCGTGGCGACCGGAGTTTCAACCTTGCAGTCTCCGTAGGCAACCGCCACAAGCCCGCCTTCCCTCGCCATCCACATCGTCTCCGTGAACTTTGGCCACGCAAGATGGAAATTGGACCGGCAGCAGCCGAAACCTGAATGAGGCCCTGGGCACGCGGCCCCTGTCACTTGCGCACCAGAACCGTTGTTGGCGAAAAGCAGAGCCTTATCTATGCAGGAAGGCTGGTTCAGCATCAGATAGTAGCGTACGCCCTTGCCGTCGCAGGAGAGCGTGGCGGGAAGCGAATTGTACGCCACCATCTCCAAATCGTCGGCGACCTCCACATCGCCGAAGACCGACAGCTGGACATGCGAACTCAATATCCTCTCGGCGATGGCGCACAGTTCGGTGCCGCCAGACGAGCTTGCGTCGGACAGCGGCTCAGATCCGTTCAGCATCCGGTCGGGACGGCCGCAGCGGCGCATCGGCCAGCCATCGGGTGAAAATGCGGAGCTGTAGGCCGTACGATTCGCTTCATCACCGTCAAGCAGCCAGCGCAGGGCGGGCGTTTTCAGTCCCTGCATAAAGTTCACGATATGCGAGCGGTAACCATCCTTGACGCCGTCGCCGCCGTGACGATAATAGGTTGCCCAGTCAGCGGATTGTGAAGCGATGGATCGCGCAAAATCCAGCCACTTGCCGACCTTTGTTTTTCTGTACAGCCAAAGCACAACGTCCAGTTCGTCCCCGGCGCGCGCCTGCGCCCATTTCGATTCGGCCGACAGCGGATAGATCGCAAACTCCGTTCGCTGATAATCAAAATAGCGTTCGAGAAAAGGCATGATGCGCATATCACCGGTGGCCTCCTGCCAGTCACGCAACATCCACAATGCTATCATATTCGCCCACCAGTTCCGGTTCTTAGGCCCGAAATCCCCGTTCTCGCGCTGGCTTGAGAGAATCGCATCGACCCAGCGCGCGGCCTTCGCCTTCAATCCGTCGTCATTCAGAGCAAATGCGAGCGACACAAGACCCTTTGCATAATACGGACCGCGCTCCCAGGCAAATTCACCGCCGAGCCCCGCCTGCGTGAGCCAATCGCTCCGCCCGATGTCATCATACAACCGTTCGGCGTGACCGGTCAAGCCATCACGCTGAAGCTCCATCTGGCGAAGAAGCCAGCCATGCGGCCTGACACTTCCCGGCGGCAGACGCCCGGCAAAACCCGTACGCAATCCATCATCCGCAAATCCCCAGCCTGCTGCGGTCAACAAGGCGGCTATAAACGTGAACTTTATGTGAATGCGACAGACCTTCATATTCAATTCATCCTTGTCAAGGCTTGATTCCGAGAGCGGCAAAGCGGGCAAGAACGGCACGCTCCTGCGCCCTGGGGAGCGGGGCGTATGGCGCACGGCAATAGCCGCAATCGATGCCGACAGCCTTCATCAGCACCTTGAACGCGCTCCAGTTGTCCGAAAAGGAATCCACCACAATATCCACCAGCCGATTCGCCTCCGCCTGCCACTTCGCCGCCGAGCGGAAATCGTTCTTGACGCACAGTTCGCAGATTCTGGAGAAATGGCGAGGGATGATGTTGTAGTTGAGTCCTATTCCGCCGGAGAACGTGTCGCCAAGCGCAAGGGCGGAGAGAAGAAGCTCGTCGCAACCGGCGAACCACACCGTCTCCTTGTCCAGCATTCTCCTGATACGCTGACAGACATAGAAATTCCGCCCTGTATACTTGATGCCCTTTACGTTCTTGAGATCGAAAAGTCTGGCGTCACGGTCCGGAACAAGTTCACTGTTGAAAGCGTATATGAGAAATGGCAGATCCGTAGCCTCGCTTATCGCCTTGTAATGCCGCATCGCAGAGGGAAAGTTCTGTCCGAAATACACAGGAGCCACGGAGGACACCCAATCCACCCCGGCGTCAGCCGCCGCCTTCGCCAATTCGATCGAATCGTCGGTACGCACACATCCGACCTGCGCTATCAGCCTGCAGCGCCCTTTCGCCGCCGTTACCGCGCGTTTGTATATCTCCTTGCGCTCCTCAAGCGTCAGCAGCATCCCTTCTCCGGTCGAGCCGGTAAGATAGAAGCCCTTCAGCCCACCCTTAAGACCGTACTCGACAAGCGCATCGACCGCCTCCAGATTCAAGCGTCCTTTCCCGTCAAAAGGCGTGATCATCGCCGCATAGGCGCCATACATGGATTTTGTCATTTTTTAGAACCTTTCAAACTTGCAATCGGCGCGACGATAAGACACGTCACCATACCGAGAAAACCAAAAAGCAGCGTATGCGGTCTGCCGGACCAGTTCACCGCGTCAAGTCCGAAGCAGACCATATAGTTCGCGATCAATCCGCATGTTGCCCCGAACCCGTTTATCCGCTTCATGAAGACGCCCATGAAGAACAGGCATCCGAGTCCGCCGGTAAGCATACCGAGAAAACGCTGGAACTGATCGTAGATGTTTCCCACCTCCGCATTTGCGAGAACAAGCGCGAACACGCCGCCGAGAATGCCGACGGCGAATGTCACAATTCTGGCGCAGCGAAGTTTGGAGCGATCGCACACTTCCGCATCCGTTCTCCTCCGGCGCAGCACAAGCCTTTCCCAGAAATCTACAGTCACCGCGCTTGCGGCTGAATTGAGGTTGGATGAAATCGTACTCATCGTCGCCGCCGCAAGAGCGGCAAATACAATCCCTGAAACGCCGACCGGAAGCTCCTTCGCGATGAACACCGGAAGAACCGCATCCGGCTTTGTGCCTTCGGCAAGCGCACCCGGATGCGACCGGTAGAACGTCCACAGCGCAACGCCCATCATGAAGAACACAATGCAGTTGACGAACGAAAGAACACCGTTGAGCATGATGGACTTGCCCGCACCTTTGATGTCCGGAGTGGTCATGTACCGCTGTACGACGCACTGATCTGACGTGTAGGACGCAAGGTTTGCCACCATGCCGGAGGCAAACACCACCCAGAAGCAAGGCTTCGTCCAGTCAAAGGCGAAATCGAACACACGGAACTTGTCCGCGTCCATTCCCATCTTCACAAATCCGGAAAGCCCACCGTCCGTTCCACGGACAAGAAGTATTAAAATGAGCGCCGTGGAGCCTATCAGGATCAGCGATTGGACAAAATCGCTCCAGATGACGGCTTCCACTCCGCCAACAACACAATAGAGGACCGTTATCACCGTTACGGACACAATGGCGACATTGATGTCAATTCCGGTCACGGCGGATACGGCAAGCGACGGCAGGTACGCTACAATGCCTGTCCGCGCGACCATGAAAAGCGAAAAGGCGGCAGATGCGAAGAGTCTGCACGGCAGGTTGAAACGCCGTTCGAGATATTCGTAGGCGCTTGTGAGGTTCAGCTTCCTGAAGTACGGCAGGTACCATCTCACCACGACCGGCGCCAATATCAGGATGCCGAACGAGATGACAAAGTAACGCATATCTCCGGAGAAACTCATTGCCGGAACGGATATGAACGTTATGGACGAAAACATTGTCGCGTATATGGACAACGACACCGCCCACCACGGCAACCTGCCGCCCGCACGGAAATATGCGTCGCTTGAGCTGTTGCGGCGCATGAACCAGAACCCCATGCCCGCCATCGCAAGCAGGTATGCAGTTATCACGGCCATATCAAGACAATGCAGACTCATATCATCGGCTACACCAGACGGTGATTTTTCATGCGACACATTATACCAATGCACAGCCGCATATAACGTACATAAAAATATATAATAAAATATCGAACTAATGTCGACGTGGCGATCTGCCCATGATACGCTTAAATGCGGTGGCAAAATGCTGCGGCGACGAGAACCGATAGCGCCTGGCCACCTCCGCGACGGTCAGCCCTGCATTTTCGAGTTCAAACGCTGCCGCCTTCACACGCACATCCAGCAGGAACGCATGCGGCGGCAATCCCGTCGCACGCTTAAAAGCATCGAAAAATGCTACGGTCGACAGTCCCACCTCTCGAGCAAGCCTTTCAACAGGATACTCGCCAACAGGCTCGTTCCGAATCCGCTCAATGACTGCGTTAACCTTAGGATTGGGTTTCCCCTTCCCCACAGCGACCGCAAAAGGAGCCTCCACTATGGAAAGGAGAAGTTCGAGTGTCGCCGCCTTCATCTTCAACCGACGCGAAACCGTGCGACGCCTTTCAGTGTCATAAACCGTGAACAGATGGTCAAATGCGGATTTTACGCGCTCAGTTGCAGGGAAAAGACGCATTGGAAAATGTGTCAGCGCATTGGAGAGCCATTTGCTTTCGGACGGTGGTAGATCAAGAATGGTTTCCCCGTTACGTGGAATCTCGAACAGTATCCGACTTAGCATGAGTCCTTTCGGATTGTTCCGCATGCGGTGCGGTTCGTCCGGCTGCGAGACAAATACGGTTCCCGGCAAAAACGGGTATTCCATTCCAAACGACTCAAACATGAGATTTCCGCGAAGACACAGCGATATCTCAACACATCCGGGATGGATATGCTCCTGCGTCCCTGCGCGCACCGACTGGAAGTTGCTCAATCCAAGGAGCGGAATGCATGCGATTCCGTCCTGACGCAAATCGAGAGAACGTCTCTCCGCGCCGTCCTCATAGACTATTGGATCGACAATCACCTTCATCCTCTCCATCCCGACCTCCGACGAAAAAACGAAATATGCTTTTGAGAAAGCAAACCGGAATAGTACCCGGCGCATTTCGTCGCTGCCAGTCGCATAATCCGTTTCACATACTGCCTTTGCATTTTCAGAAACCTTTCAGACACCGCATTCGAGATTGCCGGAAGATGAGCACCTTGCATCAGACAACTCTGCAAACGCCCGTAATTATACCACTTTTCGCTGCATATAAAAATTCCCGGCTTACTGGAGTTCACCCGTTTTTAATGCGTCCCTTCCGCCAAGAGCAGATGACACCGTGGCACATTGCGTCCGGCAATGCGAAATGATACAATCGCGCACATGGATAGATTGCCGTTCCAATACTTTGTGCCGGACCTGCCGCAAAAGCGTCTTGGCGCATACATAACCGTAGCCGGCTGCGAAACCCATGACAAGCGCAATGCGTTCCCATCATTGCGGCATAGCCCATACTACCTTTCGGTGCATGAAAAGGGGCGCGAACTGAAAGACACCGAGCATCAGATACTCTACATCCGATCCGGCGGCGGCATGGCCGAGTTCAAGCGAGACAAGGGCATCCCGCTCGCAACCGGAAGCGTGAACATCCTGCGTCCAGGGGAATGGCACAGGCATTGGCCGAATCCGGAGACGGGATGGAGCGAGGCGTACATCGGGTTGGGCGGGGAGGTGGTGTCACGTGTCGTGAAGGAACTGTTCCCGAAGCCGGCGCCGATAATCCTCGACCTTTCGTCCGACACCCGCTTTGACGGAAACTTCATGTCCCTTGTGGAGGAAATACTTTCTGAAGAAGCGGAAAGGCCACATTCGCTTGCCATGAAGGCGCTTTCGCTTCTCACGTCGCTCGCAGAGTGCTGTCGCAATGCGGAAGAGCCGCCCACCTGCTACACGAAGATACGCCGTGCGAGTCTGTACATTGCACACCACATGGACGAGACGCTTGACCTGGAAGCGGTCGCAGGAATGTTCGGAATGGGGTATTCGTTCTTCCGGCGGCGGTTTCGCGACTGCACTGGCCTCTCGCCCCTCGCCTACCAGCATTCGCTCCGGCTGCGCCGCGCACGGCGTCTTCTCAAGAACACGGACGCGCCGATATCCGAGATCGCGGATTCGCTAGGATTCCAGTCTCAGGCTTATTTCGCGCGATTCTTCCGCAAGGAGACCGGCATATCGCCGACCGGCTACCGTGCACGGCACGGCACAACGGGGAATGCGTAGAACACGCCCCTGTCAATTCGCCGCAGTCAAGCCAGTTTCTCGACGGCACGGACAATACGGCGCGCCACAGAGTCCTTGGACATCATCGGCAATGCTTCAATCCGTCCATCTGGCCACACGAGCGAAACGCGGTTTGTCTTTACTCCAAAACCACATCCCGCTGCCGTCACATCATTCGCGACAACGAGATCCAACCCCTTCTCCCGGCACTTGCGGGACGCCTCCGTCGTCGGATCTCCGGTCTCCGCGGCAAACCCCACGAGTATTCTGCGCGAATCCTTTCCGCGAAGAGAGCGCACCTTTGCGGAGACTGTCTTTATCACATCGGGATTGCGCACAAGCCTTAGCATGCCATCCATCGCCTCCTTCTTGAGCTTTTGGGATGCACACTCTACAGGCCGCCAGTCCGCGACAGCCGCCGTGGCGATCATGCAGTCGAAGTGCTCCTTTTCGACGGCGGCGAGCATGTCGCGCGCAGAGATCACATCCACGCGGCGGACACCCTTTGGCGTCTTCAGCGATACCGGTCCTGCGACAAGTGTCACGTCATGCCCCATCATACTAGCGATCCGGGCGATGGAGAACCCCATGCGCCCGGACGACGGATTAGACAGAAACCTCACGGGGTCAATGAACTCCCGTGTCGGCCCTGCAGTTACGAGTATCTTCACCTCACCTCGCCTTGGCGATTGCCGAAGCCTCCGCCGCAAGCTTCTCGATTTCAGCCCAGTCGTTGTTCTCCAACGCATCCTTGGGAACGATCCATGTGCCGCCGCACGCGACGATCTCTGGAACGGCAAGGTATTCCTTCACGTTCTGCGGATTGACGCCGCCGGTGGGCATGAACTTGACGCCCGTGAAGCGGAACGCGCCGAGAAGGTTCTTGATCATCTTGACTCCGCCTGCCGCCTCGGCCGGGAAGAACTTCACCATCGGAACACCGGCGGTGAGAGCCTGCGACAGTTCGGAAGCAGTCGCTACGCCGGGGACCATCGGAAGGTCTATCTCCTGCGCATAGGCGACGATGGCGGGATCGAATCCCGGCGCAACACCGAACACTGCGCCCGCCTCCTTGGCGGCCTTGACCTGTTCCTTCGTGAGAAGCGTACCTGCACCGACAACTGCGTTAGGCACCTCAGCCCTGATCTTTGCGATTGCACCCGCAGCCGCCTTCGTACGGAACGTGACCTCAAGAACCGGAAGTCCGCCGTTCACAAGCGCATTGGCGAGCGGCACGGCCTTGGCCTCGTCCTCGATAACGATGACAGGGATGATACCTGCCGATTTCAAAGTCTCTACGACATCCATGAATATGTTCCTTTTCTGTTTAATGCAAATGACCGTATTCTACCAAATCACAGCCGCCAACTCAATCAGCGAACAGGCTTCCCGTTTCCGGCACGCTGGCGATCCTTGGACTTCTTTGGTACGACTATTATGCCGCGACGCGAAAAATGGACCCAGTCATTCGTCCAGGAAGCATCCTTGAAAGGCTTATCGAAAAGACCTTCCGCGGGAATGACATCGTCTGCAGTGCCGCGGATGCCGTCCGGTCCGAGCGAAAGAACCACGGGGTGAGCATTCGTCTGCGGTTCATATACGTACGGACGCTTCCACGGATCGGGAATCATATGTCCCCATGATCCCGCATACGGCCCCATCCATCCCTTGCGACGAGAAACCTTGGAGGAAAGCGCCTCCAGTCCGCCGTCTTCCGCCGTGGGATAACATCCGCAGTGGAACCTGTAGCGTCCCAGCGCCTCGGCAAGCGCATCGACACTCCGCTGTGCATAAAGCATTTTTGCATTCACTGTTTTCTTCCTATCCACAACGCTGGCCTGCTTCAAGAGAAGAGAACCGAGAAGCACAAGCCCGACAATCACGATCATGTAGAAACCGAATCCCCTCTTGAATGCCGGACCGTTTCCAAGGCCCAGTTCGCGGCGCTTCATCTCGAACTCCCGCGCAATCGCCTTCTTCTTGAGCGAACGCCTTGCCGCCGACAACTTTGGCCTTGACTGTGCCAAGCTTCTTTTTGCGTCATTTGCGGACCGAACCTGAGATTTGCTTTCTTCCATGTTAGTCAACGACCTCCAATATCATGTTCCGGGGAGAAGGCTGCTCTGGCGACAGTGTAAACGCTTTGGCCAGGACATTTGCCTCTTTTACCAGAAGCGCAGAACGTTCCTTTGCATAGAGCCGTGCAAGTGTCTGTCCCTTCTCAACCCTGTCGCCGCGGGTGACCGAAAGAAGAACACCGGCGGTGACATCTATCGAATCGCCTGATTCCGCCCGTCCTGCGCCAAGATTGAACGCTGTCCGCGCCACCATTTCGGCATCGATATCAGAGACGAATCCGGATCCGTCCGCCTTCAGTTCAAAACACTGTGCGCCGCCGCCATCGTCATTCTCGCGGACAAAGCGCGCCAGATCGCCGCCGTGCAACTCGACCATCCTCGCGAACACTTCGCAGGCATTGCCGTTCCTCAGGTTCGTAAAACACCTGCTTCTCGCCTCATCGATCGAAATCCCCTTCGCCAAGGAAACCATTCTTGCGGCGAACTCTACGGACAGGGTGACAATGTCTTCGGGCATGCGCCCCTCACCCTTCAGCACATCGACCGACTCCTTTATCTCCAGCGCATTACCGACAGCGAATCCAAGAGGACAGTCCATGTCCGTAACAAGGGCGCAGGCCTTGCGGCCTGCTCCTTTTGCGCCATTGACAAGAGCCCGGGCAAGCTTCACGGCCTGGTCCCGGGTTTTCATGAACGCGCCTCGTCCGCACTTCACGTCAAAAACGATGGTGTCTGCACCTTCCGCCAGTTTCTTGGAGAGAATCGACGCAACGATAAGCGGAATCGAAGGGACTGTCCCCGTAACATCGCGCAAGGCATAGAGTTTCTTGTCCGCCGGGGCGATTTCGGACGTCTGCACCGTCATCGAGCATCCGCATGATGCCACCACCCTCATGAAATCAGAAAGCGACAGCGCCGCATTGTAGCCGGGAATGGATTCGAGTTTGTCCGCCGTACCGCCGGTCAATCCGAGTCCTCGCCCGGTAAGGGACGGAACCGCCACGCCGCAGCTTGCGGCAAGCGGCTGGATTATCATGGAAAGCTTATCGCCTACACCTCCTGTCGAATGCTTGTCGGCCGTCGGCTGCGGAATGCTGGACCAGTCCATCACATCGCCGGAATCGCGCATCGCCTCGGTGAGAGCAAGGGTCTCCGCATCAGACATCCCCCTGCAGCACACAGCCATTGCGAACGCCGCCATCTGATATTCCGGCACTTCGCCTTTTGTATAGGCGTCGATGAGCGCATGTATATCGGATGGCGAAAGTTCAATTCCTTCGCGCTTACGGTCGAGCAATATCTTCACTTGCGTTTCCATGCCCGGAATTATACCACACAAACTCCGGCTCTGCGCACATGGTCCCTACTTCCATAAGCCTGAGGGTTCTCATCCGACAGGGCGGACACGGCGTGTGGCGACGGCAGTGAACGGATCCTCCGGCCAGTAGTGCTTCGGGTACCGCCCGCGCATGTCCTTGCGCACGAGCGGATATCCCTCTTTCCAGAAGCTCGCCAGATCCTTCGTTACCTGCACCGGACGCTGGGCAGGCGAGAGCAGCCGCATGACAACAGGAACCCTACCGTTCGCGACCTTCGGCGTAGAGAGCATTCCAAAGCATTCCTGCAGCCGCACCTCGCAGAAAGGCCCCTCCTCATACTGGATAGTTATCTCCGATCCGGAAGGCACATCCATCTTGGACGGTGCGAGTCTGTCCAGTTCGCGACGGTCATGCCCTGAATCCGAAAGCGCTACATCCAGCACTGCGGCAATGTCTAGACGCTCAAGATGCGCCCAGCGTGTCATGCCGGAAACGAATCCCCTGAACCAATCCTCCAGCCGTGCCGCCAATCCGTCATCGGACACGTCCGGCCACGGCGGTTCAGCATCAGGCATCGCCCTGCGCAGGAAATCGATGCGAGCCTGCAGACGGCGAGTCCCCTTCGTCCAGCAAGGGAGGTTGGCGACACCCTTGCGCCTTATGCCATCGAAAAGCGCAGACTGCATCGCCTCCTCGGATACGACATGCTGGCAGTCATGCTCTTCAAGCACCATCTTCCCGAACGTGCGCTGACGGACGGTTTTGACGGTCTCCCGTCGTCTGTCCCACGAACAAGTCTCACATTCACGGATCCTATCGGCAAAAATCTCCTCTATCGCACCTCTTGATATTGCGGCGGCAAGGCGTATCCTGGCATCTCCGCCCCGGTCGTCAAGATCGCAGCAGACGAGGAACTCTTCACGGGAAAGAGCCTCCGTCCGGTCGAGGAATGCACCGCGCCCTCCGCTCAGCTGGAATGTGCCGTTACCGCGGTTGCGGCCGATTCTGTCCGGAAACGCATACGCCAACGCCTCTCCCGGATCAATGGGGACAGACCCTTCATCGGCGCACATCCGCCGCCACCGACGTGCGAGTTCCTTCATACGCGAAGTCAGGCGCACATCACGAACATCCGTGATGCCGTGCGGTGCACCCTCCTCAATGATGGCGGCAAGATCCGCTGCGCCGGACATTATCATCATGTTCGCAAGGCGTGGATGGGCGGCAAACCGCGCCATGCGCCTTCCCGCATCCGTAATGCGTCCATCATCATCCAATGCGCCCAGCATCCGCAGAAGCGACACCGCATTCGCCCACGCGCTCTCAGGCGGTGGTGTAAGCCACGGAAGACCGTCTATCCTGACAGTCCCCCAAAGCGCCGCCGACAGGACAGTTGAGGCAAGATCAGCCTCAAGGATCTCAGGCTTCATCGCCGGTGGCCGTGACGCATTCTCGCGCTCCGTCCAAAGCCGCCAGCACACACCGGGACGGACACGCCCTGCGCGTCCCCTTCGCTGTTCTGCCCGGTCCTGCGTAAGTGGAAGCGTTTCTAAGCGACTCATCCCGCTTGATGGGGAGAACCTGCTTACGCGCATCAGTCCACAATCCACGACAACCGTGATGCCGGGAATTGTAAGCGAAGTCTCGGCAATCGAAGTGGCGAGAATGATGCGACGTCTTCCAGGCAGCGGCGGCGAAACGGCGCAATCCTGTTCCTCCTTCGAAAGCGCACCGTACAGCGGAAATACGTCTGGAACGCCGTTCAGCTCCTCTGCACACCGTTTGATTTCCCCTTCTCCGGGAAGGAAACACAGAATATCGCCCTCATCCGTCTCCGAAAG
>SUVZ01000575.1 GCA_015061765.1 Lentisphaerota bacterium | reverse complement strand
GGGTTCGGACGAAGCGATGGGCGCACGTCCCCTTCGCCGCGCAGTGCAGCGTTACGTGGAGGATCCGCTTGCGGAACTGCTTCTCGGAGAGTCTCTCAAGCCGGGCAAGATCAAAGGCACCCTGGCGAAAGATGGAGGCCATCTGCAGTTCAAGCAGTGATCGCCGCCGGTCACATGACCAGCTTCGGGTTCGTCAGCGTTACCTTGTCAGTGCATGTTGGCGCATTCCATGCATAGAATCCACCTTCGTCTCCGTCAATTCATTAGTCTTTATGACAATGCAAAGCCACGGTCTGGGACATTAAAACACTTGCTAGGAGTTGACACGCAAGTGAACATCGATTCGCAAAGGAGCGCCGCCCAGTTTCCACTCCGCTACGCCATGGCAACAAATGGCTCGCGGATGCGGAACGTTTCGATAGCACCGGCCTTTTTCGTCCTCGCGTCGAACTCTATAACCGCGCCCTCCAGAGTGGCGGGACCTTCAGCCATCGAAAAGCGTGACGGCATGCCGGTCAGGAACTTCTTCAGCACGGGCTTGATATCACGTCCAATCGAGGACAGATAGGGTCCGCACATGCCGAGATCCGAAAGGTAGGCGGTGCCGTTCGGGAGCACAAGCGCATCGGACGTCTGTACATGCGTATGCGTACCCACGACTGCAGTGACACGCCCGTCAAGGTAATATCCAAGCGAGTTCTTTTCGCTTGTGGCCTCTGCATGGAAATCCACGAACACAGGTATGTCCTTCGGCATCTCGTTAAGGCATGCATCCGCCACGCGGAACGGACAGTCCGCCGGATTCATGAATGTGCGTCCGACGAGATTCAGAAGTGCGAACCGGCAGGTGGCTGTCGTCACGATCGTCCATCCCTTCCCGGGCTGGCCCTGTCCTCCATTCGCCGGACGCACGACATTCTCCAGCCTATCGATCTCCGTCGCGAACTCCTTCTGGCCCCAAGTATGGTCGCCTAGCGTTATGGCGTCGGCTCCTGCGTCGAAGATCTCCTTCGCCAGAGCCGCAGTGATACCGTTCCCTGCAGCGGCGTTCTCCGCATTCACCACAACGGCAGCGAGTCCAAGCTCGACTTTAAGCCTTTTGAGGTGAGTCTTCAGCATGCGGCGCCCCGGAGAACCGTTCACATCACCTAGCATCAATATCTTCATTTTCCGCCTCCTAGAGCCTTTTTGATGACAGTCTCAGTATCCGCTACCTGCGGATCGGACTCCAGAACATCCGAGACCATCTTTCTCGCCTTGTCGTCGGAGAAGCCGAGTGCGGTCAATGCTAGCATCGCATCACGCAGGACGGCACGCTGTGCCCCTGTTGACGCAATAGTGGAATTTGCGAGCGCCTCTATCGGATTCACCTTGTCCTTGAGTTCTACGACAATTCGCTCGGCCGTCTTCTTGCCGATGCCCTTCACCGTTGCAATGCGCTTGGCATCCCCCTGCGCGATGGCAAGCTGAAGATCGCCAAGCGTAAATCCGGAGAGAACCGCAAGCGCCGTCTTGGGTCCTACGCCGGACACTGCCGTCACCTTCACGAACATGTCCCGCTCCTCAGGCGTGAAAAAGCCGAACAGGATCTCATCATCCTCCCTGACGGCATGGTACGTGAACAGCTTCACACCGGAGCCGGTCGCAGGGAGTCGGTCGAACGTGGACAGCGGAATTAGAGCTTCATATCCGACTCCACTGCATTCGATTATCACACTCGCCGGATTCTTCTCCGCAAGGACTCCATTCAAATAGACTATCACTTTCCTCTCCGATCCATATGGGCGCAATTATATCAAATCACCCTGTGGTTCTGCATTCCGGGGCAGAAGCACAGGGCAATTCCGCATTGGATATGCGAGTTCGGCGGGGAATCACTTCCCCTTCAGCTTTGCGGCGACGTCAAGCATGCGCGTATTGAGGTCCGCAAACGTGACATCGGTGGAATAGACGTCCTTGTAGTAGGCATACGCCTTCTCGTAGTCGCCGGCCGCCTCCGCGCAGAGACCCAACTGATACACGATCTTCTTCTTGAGCTCGTCCATGGTGGGAATCTGGTCGCGGGCTGTCTCGAGCTGCATCACGCCCATGTCGTTCTGCCCCTTCTGGACAAAGCACATGGCAAGATAGTAGAGCGACTCCAGACGGTCCTTCGGACTTTTCTGCGCGAGCTGCAGATGCTGGACGGCCTCGTCGTAGTATTCGTACGTGTAGTATTGGAGGCCGAGCTCGAAATGGAGATGCAGATCGTTCGGATAGCGCTCGACACGTGCGGCAAGATCGTCGAACACGAACTGGTTCTTCTCCCCCTCGAGCTCCGCAGCCTCATCTTCCTTGCCCTCCGCCTTGAGCTGCTCGATGCGATACTCGTAGTCAGCCGTGCGGGTGGAGGAAAGCATACGGTCAAGCTCGGGGTCGGAGTTGTTGAGAGCAACAGCCTTCTCAAGGATTTCGATGGCCTCGGGGAAGCGCTTGTTCTGGACGTAGATACGCGCCAATGCACGGTAGAAATTGAGGTTGCCCGG
>SUVZ01000574.1 GCA_015061765.1 Lentisphaerota bacterium | reverse complement strand
GACAGGAGGCTGTGGGCATACAGGTGTCGAATCCGAATCCGCAGCCTGTCCTGTTCCGTGAGATCGTGGAGTCTGATACTTGGCAGGATGTCGCGACGTGGCCGAAGGACGGCAAGCCGAAATACCCTGTTCCGATTCTTCTCGGCAAGGATGTCGCCGGCGAGTCGGTGGTGGCCGACCTTACGAAGATGCCGCATCTTCTGGTGGCGGGAGCATCCGGCAAGGGCAAGTCGGTATGTCTCAATTCGATAATAAACGGTCTTCTGATGACGCGTACGCCCGAACAGTTGCGCATGATACTGGTCGATCCGAAGAGGACGGAGTTCAGCAACTACAAGACTATGCCGCACCTTCTTGTACCGGTAGTGGTGGACGTGCGGAAGGTGCTCGGTGCGCTCCGCTGGGCGGCGAAGGAGATGGAGCAGCGTCTCATCAAGTTCTCCAACATAGGCGCGCGCGACATCATGGAGTACAATGATTCAGGTGATGAAAAGGTGCCGTACATCGTAATCATCATCGATGAGCTTGCGGATATCATGACTCTCTGCGGAACGGAGGTCACACCAGTTCTTGGACGCCTCATGGCACTTGCTCGCGCGACGGGAATCCATCTGATTCTCGCGACGCAACGCCCGGACGTGAAGACCATATCCGGCACGATCAAGGCGAACATACCAGGACGTGTCGCGCTCGGTACTTCGAATGCCACCGATTCCCGGACGATTCTCGACGAGGCGGGGGCGGAACTTCTCTGCGCCAAGGGAGATATGCTCTACAAGTCGGAGGAGGGGCTTATCCGCACGCAAGGCTCGCTCATAACGAAAGGCGAACTGTCGCGCATAATGGAGTTCATCGTAAAGCAGTGGCCCGCGCAGTTTGACGAATCGATTGTGGATGAGATGGATTCCGAGGAGAAGAAATCGGGCGACAAGGAACCGTCCGGAGATGATGGCGTTTCGGATGAGGAATTCCATCGGGCGTATGACATTGTGGTGGAGGCGAACCGTGCATCAGCTTCAATGCTGCAGCAGCGCATGGGGATCGGCTATAACCACGCTTCGCGCATAATGCATCTTCTTGAAAAGCGCGGTGTGATCGGCCCGATGCGCGGTGCAGGACCCCGGGAGGTGCTGGTGGGAAAGTGAAGCGTGGTGAAGATGCGGAGTGTGTTATAATTTGCGGCTGTCGGAAGATGGAAAAATGACGGACAATGATATATTGGTGGCGAAGGTGCTCATGCCTGAAAGAGGTGTGTTTGCCGTTCGTGTGGATGAGCCGCTGGTCATTTCGGGTGAAGTGAAATCCGGGATGGCGGGGCGGTTTGTGGTTGCGCTTGATTATGGCGAGGATGTTGGACGCGTATTCTGCATAGAGCCGTATGATCCGGATATCCATGGTGATCGGATTCCCGGGTTCCGCCTTTTGCGGACATTGGATGCCCGTGATGAAAAGACTCTTTCAGAGAACGAAACGCTTGCCGCCGCGATGCGCAATGCATTTCACTCCTTCGTAAAGGATGCGGTGCGTGATATCCGCATACCTGTCGCAAGGTTGTCGCTTGGACGAAAGAAGCTTTTCCTTCGTTACGTTACGGAGCAGGGCAGGGTCGATCTTTCTGCGGCACAGGAGGCTCTGAAGCGTCAGTTTGGAGTAGATGTCAGCCTTTGGGCCATGGGACCTCGCGATGAGGTGTCCGAGTTGGGCGGGCTCGGTCCGTGCGGACGCGTCTGCTGCTGCAACAGCTGGCAGAGACGCTATCCCTCAAAATTAGCTCCCGATAGGCGTTCTTGCAACTCATTGCCGTCATTGATGAACGGTACATGCGGACGCTTCAAGTGCTGTCTTGCATTCGAACGCGACTGATTACCATATCCCATATATGCTATAATCTGCGGCATGGAAAGTTTTGGGGATAGAAATCCGAAAATACTGCTGTTGGCAGGAGAGGAATCAGGTGTTCTGTATGCCGAACGGCTTGCGGGGCTGCTGCGCTCTCATGGCGCGGAGATTCGCGGCTATGGAGATTACGGATTCAGAACCGCCGATCTTGCCGTGATGGGATTTTGGCCAGTGCTGCGGAAGCTGTTCTATTTTCTCGGTGTTGCACGGACGATGAAGCGGGCGATACGAGAATGGAAGCCGGATGTTGTGGTTACGGTTGACTACCCAGGACTCAATCTTAAGCTTGCCGCATATGCGAAAGGTATTGGTATCCCGTCCGTTCACATGGTGTGTCCGCAAGTATGGGCGTGGCATCAGGGGCGAATTCCCAAGGTTGCCGCCGCGCTCACAAAACTGCTTTGCTTCTTCCCGTTCGAACCGAAGCTGTTTGAAGGGACAGGCTTGGATGCTAGGTTCATCGGCCATCCGCTTGTGAAAGTTGTGGAACGGGAGATGGTTGAAACGAATGTTTTGGGCACGTGTGAAGGCGATGGAAAGACTCTTGCTCTTCTCCCTGGTTCGCGCATGGGCGAGATACAGCGAATACTTCCCCGTCTTCTTGAAGCGTTGAAACTGGTAGTGGGCA
>SUVZ01000054.1 GCA_015061765.1 Lentisphaerota bacterium | reverse complement strand
CAGCGGGAGTGCTCCACGTCCACCAGAGATTCGGACAGCCCGGAGCCTCGCGCAGATAGCAGTGCGTCACCTCCTGAAAATCGGCAATCCTCGAAGCCGCCTCATCCGGATTTGAAACCTTCGCACAGCACAACGCGGACGAATAGCCCAACCGACGGACATCAAACACGGCGCCGAATCTGCGGGCGGTCCCATCCGCAACAGAATTCTTAACAAACCCCATCAAGTCGGATTCACTGCATCCGATCTCGCGGGAAAGTTCCTCAAATGGTCGCCGGGCAAAAGGGATGCCCTTCTGGAGGGCGGCAAGCATGCTACTTCTGCACACCTTCGACTGCACCGGTGCCTTTCCCGTCTTCAGGAAACGGAAGAGCCAATGCATCATTGACGATCTGACGCGCAATGTCGTCGGCGATCCGGAACGATGCGTTCCTCTGGCCGGTCAGGAGATCGTCATTGGTAAGGAATGTGGTCTCACCCTTGATGCCTTTGCGTTCAAAAAGCACCTTGCCGTTCTTCTTGTCGACGAACGTGACATCCGCGACAATCACATAGCGGTACTCTGATGCGCGCATGCCCTGTCCGCGGTCATATGCGACGCCCTCACGATGCATGGAACGCAGCACGCCCTGCACCTCTATTGCGGCATCCTCGGGACGGACGATCTTGAACGAACCCTCGCGCTGGAATTCACGCAACGTGTACTGCGTAACGATCGGACCGATCTCCGAAACCGTTGTCATGTTCTCGAACACAGGCACCGACACCTTGCGGTATTCCTTCGGAACCGATGTGCCCCATGTATATCCGGCGCATCCGGAAAGCAACGTCACCGCAAGCAGCGCACCGGTATAAAGCATCGATCTCATTTTGAAGACTCCTCATTGTTTCCGTTCTTCAGCTCCGCTACGCGGGCGCGGGCTTCGTCCGCATGACTGGAATCAGGGTGTTCTGCGATGAACCTCTCGTACGCGGATATCGTGGCGTGACGAGTACGCATGCGCGTATCGTAGAACTTCGCCCGCGTCCATGCGTCCTCGGCAAGATAGTCGCTCAGTTCCTTGAGCCATGTGCGCATCTCTTCAACATCAGGATGGCTCGGATCATTCTTGATCGCAAGCTTGAGATAGCTCTCAGTATCCTTGCATCGGGGAAGGTTGTATGCGAGACGACGCACCAACCACATGCGAGCCTTCGCTTCGCGATATAGGGCGATACGGGCGGCATCCGTTCCGGGATAGCGGCTGCGGAGCGAGGAATACACCTTGATGGACTCCTCGTAATCCGTATCCTGCTCACGGAGATCCGCAATCTTGAGCATCGCCTCGGGAACATAGGCCGCTCCCGGCGCACGGCGGACGATCCGCTCGTAACTCTGACGAAGTTCGCGATTTCCGGTGAAGCTCATGCCGAGAAACACACGCCTTGTATCGTAAAGGAGATTGACAAGCTTGTACTGCGCCTCTACGACATCGGCATAGGGACACTCCCTTGGATAGAAATCGAGGAGATACGCATACTCCTCGTAGGCGTCGGCATATTCTCCCAGATTCGTCTCCAGCAGTTTGGCTATGCGGTACTGCGCTTCGGACGCTTCAACAGAGGCAGGCCATTCGCGCACAAGTGCATCATAGGCCTTTACGGCATCCTTGTATTCGCCTTCCTCCTCAAGTCCCTTTGCGACAGACATCTGCTCCAGCGCAGTAGCCCCCTTCGGTGCGCCGACACCAAGCCATTCCTTGAGCCAACCATTCTCTTTCTTTTCCGGAACGGGCAGGGTGTCCAGCCCGTCAAACCCCGGATACTGGTCGGTAGCCCATTGGGAATATCCACCAGGACCGGAACCGGCGACACGCTGCGGTGCCGCCTCGACCGAAAGCACGGCCATCGACAGAATGACACCGGCAGCGATTCTATTGCAGTCTTTCACGTTCATCAAGGTTTTTACTCCTTAGGCATCGGGTATATCTTGATGAACGACGTATCCTTCAAACGGACGATCCATTCATCATAGGCCTTCTTGGCGGCGGCCTTTTGGACGTTCGCGGCAATTTTGTCGTATGCCTCGGCAAAGGACATCTGCTTTGCCTTCGTCTCAGACTCCTTCTTTACGATGAAGCCCCATCCGTCAAGATCAATCATATTCGAGACCCGTCCAACATCAAGCTTCGCAATGGCATTGGCAATCTCAGGGCGAAAAGCCTCTTCCGGATTCACATCCTTCCAGAGTCCTCCGTCCTTCGCATGCGAATCGGCGGAATACTTAATCGCCATATCTGAAAACTTCTCGCCTTTTGCCAACTCTTCACCAATCTGCGCCCAGCGCGTATCAAGACTTGCAACACCATCGCCTTCCTGTGCAGGCTTGAGAAGTATCACACGAACCGAAACCTTTGCTTCCTGACGGTACTTGTCGGGATGATCTGCAAATTCCTTCTTCATCGCGGCGGGGGAAGCTGTCACGAACTGCTCGATCATCTGCTGACGCATTCCGCGGACGAGAATATCCTCCTTCACAGTGTTGCGGTATTCGGTCATGGGAACCTTAGAACGCGCCATCTCCTCATGAAGGCGGTTCATGTCCCCACCGAACGAATTGTTCACGATTTCGCGAAGCTGGTTATCAATGACCCATTCCGGAATCTCAACTTTCTTTTCAGCGGCGGCCTTGAGGATAAGACGGCGCTCAACGAGATTGTCGAGCGCGGCACGGTACAGAGTCTGCATCTCCGATTCATCGCTTGCAATCATGCGACCGCTTATTTCAGGATTGCGCCGAATCTCCGCCATCACGTCACCAACCGTGATCACGGCCGAATCAACACGAGCGGCAATGCCATCCAGCTTCGCCGCCGACACCACCACCGAAAAAACAGCGACAAATGCAACTATCAACTTCTTCATTCCGATACCTTCTGGTAAACATTGCCGTTGAACGTATATTCCTGACCGGTGCAAAGCCACGTAGTCAACGATATCAGCATATCCTCATTTCCACCACGCGGCATCATCAACTTCTCGCAATGTCCATCCGCAAACGAAACATGGGCCGAATAGTCGTTACCGACCTTATGGTTGAATCCGATAGCTTCGGCTACACCACTGGCCGCCTTATTTGCCTTTTCATTGCCATCGTTGTCGTTTGCATACTGCAGCACCATATCATTGGATGAATCTGCAGAAGTGGCGACATCAGGTGTTTGCATTCCCTGTATCACAACATATGGAATTTCAGCGAAGAGGAGCACCTTCTCGGCAGGTCGTTTGCGGGTTGTAGGAGAAGACTTGTACGAAAAGGACATAGCTCCCGAACCGTACCAACGCCGTCCTCCCGAATATCCGGCAGCCGTCTTATCACCACGCTCCCAACCGAAATAGCTGTTCATGGCATAGCTCCAGGCTGGAGCCGGATATTTGCCGCGCTTGCAATGCTTCGTATGGGCAGGACAAACATATGCGTCCCGTTTCCCGCCCATTGCTCTCCAGATAGTACCGTTTGTTATCGCATAATGCTGGTCGTACCCCTCGTCCGAAGTGTAACAGGAAACGCTCTTGTTTCCCTCGGCCTGTCCTATCCAACCCTGCGACCACAAGGTTTTCCTGTAATCGTCAGAATCAGGATCGACATCCAAATATTTGTATGGGCCAGCCGCTGGATAAAACTCATCACGAGATGCCTGAGAGAGAACAGCGTTGCACAGCGAACGCATGTTGTTGAGACAGCTGGTGGCAAGAGCGCTATCTGTGGATCCGGAAAACTGCGTAAGCATCACGCCACCAAGAACGGCAATGATCCCGATTACGATGAGAAGTTCTACGAGCGAAAAACCTTTTTTCTGTTTCATAGTTATTAGCGGTTAGTGGTTAGCAATTAGTCGTTATTTATGGTAGGGCGGCTTGTCCTCAAGCCGCCGCGGCGCGTTGGGGACAACGCGCCCTACCATTGAATATTCTTCATTTCGATTATTCACAAACTTAATCCAACTGGTGATAGAAAAGGATGCGGGTTTTATGAGGCGGATAAACACGCTCGTTCAAACGCCACGACTCCTCATTCATGCCATCCTCAAGCTTCAGATACTTCTGCGCGTTGTCCTTACCATATTGCGGTGCTTCAGTACCGCCGTCAGCCGTCACGAACTGACCATTCTTCATCGGAGCCTGCGGATCGCGCCAGACAAGAGCGACCGCACGGGCTCCAGAACCAGCGCCACCACCTCCGGCGGCGGACTCGGCACGGACAAATATCAGGAACAGCTGGTGGGTGTTGGCAAAACATCCCTTCAGATATCCGTACAGGAACTTACGCTCCGCAAGCGTCATATTCTTCAATATAGGCTCAACAGTGGAATCATTCAATATACCCGAATCTAACGAAAGATTCTCTGAAGTCACAATCGGCACATCATAGGCAATCCTGCCGTCATACCAGTAGATTGCATCCTCGAACACCTCTTTCCAGTAATCGGGTTTATAGAACAACTTGCTGCGATCCTCTTTATTGGACATGTCCCAACGTTTGAACGCACCCATCCAATAATAGGCCATGTTATAAACATCCTGATACTTACGCGACCATTCAAAAAGGTTTGATTCTTCTAAAGTAGATGAATTCGGTGCCATATAAGACTTGCCGTTGACGGCATGGTTAGTTCCGGCTGACCACCAATCGCACGGCATATTCGCGAATGCGCCAAGCATTATGTTCATACTGTCCGTGTAAGGATTCACCCGCAATCCATTTTCTGACTCCATGAACGGAATCTCGTCGATGCTTCCCCAGTTGTTCGGATTTCCGCCATCATTGGCACCCAATGTTCCTTTACCGGCGTCTTCCGGAGGGGAAAACGCGTCAGACCGGTAGGTGCGCCACATCAAATTGGCGTGAGCGACCCCATCAATCGCGGTACGCTGTTTCCCGTCATAAACGGCTTGATTGTTCTGGAACTCGCCCCAATCGGCCGCTGCATCATTCCCAGCAGGCAGAATACGTCTTGTCTGCGGTATGAACAACCACTCGTACATAGACTGAAGATACCCCTGATCCGAAACAGACATAAATATGTCGGAATCACACCAATAATGGGTATTGCGGAAATTTCTGCCTCTATCAAGCCAGGCATCTCCCGGCGCATTGCAGGCAGCATCCCACATCCAGTGTTCCGGTGCCCAGTTTATACGTGGATCGTTGGCAATATAGGCTCCATCCACATCATATTTCACGGTAGCGGTCCTGTCCTGGAAACCATCCTTCGTAAGCTCAAAAGAAAACGCACCATCCCCGAAGAACCGGAGCATAGGCTCTCCCGCATTCGAACCGGTGGCGGCATAGAAGCCATTCACGTCCGCCGTCTCCCAGTTGAGATTGTCGTATCCGGCAATCGCTGGAACCATGTCAACAGTCTTCGAACCATCGGTGATACGCACCCATGTCGACACCGAAGGCGTGAACTTCACCCCGGGGAGCCCACCATTCTTGAGCGTTGCAAAGAATTCAACCGGATTCCAGTCCCCATCGTAGAACGTGAAATTCTTATCGCATGTGCACATAGAGTTCACAAGCTGGTTATTTTCATCGTAATACAGAACGGCCTCTGCTTCAATCGGATCCCAATCAGCAAGCCTGACATCCAGATTCCCGTCCACCGCAGTTTCCTCGGTTCCTGCCGCGCGGCACTTCACCTGCTGCCCCAACTGCGCCACCTGACGCATGGACATATCGGCACTGCCGATCTTCGCATTAGGCCAAGTTTTCAAATCCGGACCAAGACCTACCGATCCCGCCTTCACACGAAGATCGGAATTCGCCGAAAGAAATACACGGGCCACGACCTCCGCGGTGTAGTTTTTGGACGCGTCCGACTTGAACGGATACACAGTCGCCAGTTTCAAGACGAACCCAGGGATATCTATCTTCAACTTATAGGTATGCTTGGTGTAATCGGCCATTTTCGGAGTGCCGTCGGCATTGGTTCCAACTTCTACAGGCTCCTTCTTCTCCTCAAATTCAACCGAGCAATCCATCTGACCGGAACTGAATCTGGCGCCGCAAAGCATCGGAACCGCTTCAGTGCACGGAACGCAGAGCGAAATCGGAACGCTGTTGCAGTCGAGATAGTCGCTCAACAGAACCGCAGACATTGTCGGCATCTTGTCAAATCCGATTATGCCGTTCTTCCAGAAATATGTATCGTCTATGTTTATGCAGTCGATGAGCCTGACTTCCTGATCTATCGCGTTTTCAAGCTTACTACCAATCTTCCAGAACGGTTGAGCCTCCGGAAAACCAAGATTGATAATGCCGGCGTTCGCGCATGCGCTCCATGTCAGATTGGAGCTACCATTCCATCCACCAGCCATGAACACCTGACGGCGCACGGCCTCTTCACCGACGCTATCGTAAAACCGCCCCGATGATCCATTAAGGCGATTCATGAAAGGCGAAGCTATACCACCAAGCGGATTCCCCCCAAGAGCAAGATTGAAGTCCATCATGGAAACGAATGGCACCTCCTGCAATGATGGAGTGATTCCTAACGCCTTGCCGTCTTTCATCGCCGCCAGGAATGCGGAAGCCAAATCCCCCCCCGTATCCATATCGGCATTGTTCGAGCCACGGAACAAATATGCAGGAGAAATGCGTCCATGCTCCGACGAGGATCTATTTAGGCGCTGCTTCTGCACACCATCCAGATCGATAAACTGATTCAGATCAAAGAAATCGGAGACATTGACAGCGGTAAATGCATACTGTCCCAATCCATAGTTGAAGGAATGCCATTTTGCGGTGCGCGTGTGACGGCTCCAGTAGCGAACCTCATTGATAAGGCTTGGCGGCAGATAACCGAGGGCCTCAAGCGAGAGGGTCGAAACGGTATCTGCATAGGCGACCTCGTTCGAGGGAGTGAATACGCGACCGTGCCAGTTGTCGTTCTTTAGCTTATCGCCTTGATTTCTGCCGTCATTACCATAATCATGGTTGTATCCGACTCCAGGGAATGGGTCGTTGCCGATAGTCATATCAACTTCATCAATGGCACGGGCGAGAGCAGCCTTCACGAGATGACGTGCAGACGCATTGCGCCTTACATACGAACTTGGCGCACGGCTTGCGCGCATATAGATAGAGAAGGATACCGCGCTCACAAGCATAAACGCGAACATGCCAAGAACGATAAGCAGAGCCGATCCCTGGCGACCTGAATGTTTCCACTTCGACATCATCGTCACCTCATCCCCATTTCCTGCGGTGTCAACCTATTGAGATTAGGCAGATACATGAATGTAGTCAATCCATCACCCACGGAATCATCCGAATCTGATGCGTCACCCGCTGGTGAAATCATGTATTCATACTCGGTACCCCAAGGATCCACTATGGATCCTCTTCTGATTGATGCGTTGTACAGCACCGGCACCTTCCTCTGCCCGACCGTCACCTCACCAAGGATGAATGCCAAATTTCCCTCTGTAGCCTTAAGCCAGCTCTTGGATGTCTGGTATTTTTTCAGCGACCGGTCTTCATCCCAGTTCTCGTAGGCGAGAATGGCGTTCGTCATCTCGCGAGTCTCGGTTTCGGCACGGGCAATCTGGGAGCGCTTGCGAGCCTTCATCACGGCTGAAGAAGCCGCCCCGGTTAGCACTGCAATCATGCCGATAACCACAAGGAGTTCTATGAGCGTAAAACCCTTCTTCATCACTCCACCTCCTCCGGCCATGTTGAAATATCATCGTCGGTATCCCACCTTCTGTCAGGGCCGGCACTGCGCACACCAACCGTAAACTGGCTTCCATTGTTCAGCTTCGACCTGCCAAGACGAGTCTGTAGCCAATTCCCTTTGCCCGCATCGTTACCCGAGAAATTTACGGTAACGGTATCAAACCCTTTGCGGATATCGTCTGACGCTGCAATCCCTCGGCTATGAAACTTTGTCGATTCATCGGTATTTGAATCATTCCACGGCGAAACCACAAAATAATTGCCCTGCTCCGTATATGGAAGCGCACTGTCGGCGAACGCATGTATTCGGGCCAGTTTCCGCTCTGTCTCCGACATGTCCGCAACACCTGCCTTGCCCGTACGCCAGGCGATGGCGCTCTGGTTGAAGATTACGGTAAGAATAGTCACAAGCATGCCCATGAGCACACTGGCGACAAGCACTTCAAGCAATGTAAATCCATTCCTGTTCATTGGTTTGGATCTCCCTGAAACCTGACCTCGGTGGAGAATACCGGCTGGGACATAAGAGTGTTACGCAGATTCTTCCTTACACACCGTACTGCAAGCGTTATGATTGGCGAATTCTCACTGTCCCGTGATGCAACGAGCGCGTATGTCATGCCTTGTGGTAGTGTGACATATTGAGGAAGGTTATAGCCTGTCTTATCGGCATTCAACAATTCTCCATATACGCTATTCGCCTTGCTGACCGGATCGGTTGATACATAATAGGTTTTATCTTTTTTCGAGCCCTTTGTTTCGAAATAGGCAAGCCATCCATTATTCGGTAATACTTGAATTGTTGCACCCGATCCATCACCCGTCTTAATACCGAAATTAGCCTTCTGAAGGCGCAGGCTCTTCCACTGCGACCACGTCAAATCACGGGACGACAACGCTACGACCAGCGGATTAAGTATCGCGTCCGCCATGGCAGATGACGCAACATCCTCCCTACTCTGCCGGCTCTCGCGGAAACCGAGCGAGTATAGGGATATCATTGCAAGCACACCGCCTGCCATGATGAATATGGCAAGATTGACCTCTATCAGGGTAAAGGCTTTTTTGAAGAAGCTATTCACGTCAGATATCCTTCATTTCATCCTTGCTCTCGCCAATCTTCTTCCACCCGGAAGGACGGCGCGCACTCACCTGTATGGACTCCAACGAATTTGCGTTTGAGTCAGGCAGACACTTGATAACGGGTGAAACATCCTTAATAGGATTGGATTTGCTTGGCACGTCCGACTCACTGCCGAAAATGTAGTTGTCGGGCAGGCGAATCCGAGCGAATTCATACCCATAGGCATCACCCGGCTTCCATGAGGCATTACCGTCCAAAACCTCAAATGCATAAGCCATGAGTTCAGTGGGATCTTCCATTTCGCCGTTGTCGAACTTGAATCCTCTATCCACAGGCTTCTCAACAAGATACGTTTCGTTTCTAACCGGTTCCTCCACAACTTCAGTATACACGGAAGAGTATTCCATCTTTATGAAGTTGAACCTGTACAGGCGAAACGAGTCGCCACCCAATGGAGCCGCACCATCCTTGACTCCATATGTACGGTCAAGGTCGGCAAACTCGTCGCTGATGCGGCTTCCCGTCTTGCGGGTTATCCTACCTCCGCGACGCACTGCTATCGCTACACCGGCAACAACAAGTTGATCTCCCTTGTTTTCGTCCTTATTCTGCACAATTTCGTTGTAGAAGTACACAACCGTAGGAGAAAGATCGATACGAGCCCTTTCCTGCGCAAGGGATATTATCGAAGTGGCGGCGGCAAGAGCACCACGATCCGCCATTCCGCGCACTACCGCAAAATAGCTACCAATGGACATTGTAGCCATGGCAGCCATGATGCCCACGACCACCAGCAGTTCAACAAGTGTAAATGCTCGTTTAGTCATCAGTGAATCCGTTTCTGTACTTAGTGGTCGTGTAGTACTGCGTGGCTGGCTGCAAATCAACCTTTACCGTATCTGACTTGGGATAATAGTACAGGCGGAAGCGGCAGAAGCGACCATGGTTAGGCCCCTGATAACCAAAATTCATGTTCTTCAGCATGATACGGTTCTTTGAATTCTTCTTGGACGCCTCAGAGAAGTCGATGCCTCGCTTGCACTTCCCGTTGCACTTGTGGCTTCCTGCAGAAACTATCTTAAGTTTAAGTGCTTTATCCCAAGCGCGGTGAATATCGGTACAGCCATGCTCATCGATGTTTTGGGAAACAAAAAGCCCGGAGGGGTCAAGGACAGGCTTGGCGTTCGGCCCGACCGATATCTTAACTATTTCATAGAAGCACTGATCAGCCTTGGTGGCGGAAAGTTCCACTACATCTTTTCCGTCTTTGTTGTTTTCTGCAATGTCCTTGATGGGCGAAGGCCATTCCCCTGTGCGAGCATAGAACGTCTCCAGTCCGCTCTGAAGCATCGCCCGCATGGACTTTGCGCGGCCAACACGTGACTTGTAGAACATGCCGTTCACACCCATCGTGATGGCACCGGCAAGTATCGCAATGATTGCGACCACCACCAGCATCTCAACTATCGTAAAACCGCTTTTGTTCGATTTCATATCGACCTCCGAAACTTTTCAAATATTACTTCTTTATCTGATCAACGCGCCAACTGTACACGTCATCATTGCGGCCTAGCGAGCTGTAATCGACCTTACCATCCGGCCCCGCCGCCCATACAACCGCGGAAGCGCGAATCTTCAATACGCCCGCGCCATCAACTGTGGCCTCGGTGAAACCATCGCCATCTTCATCTATAGCATAGTGGAGGATATGCTTGCCGACATTGCCGCCGGTAGGAACGCTTGTACCTTCTGTGGCATTTGGATTCCTTTTGAGTACAGCTTCAGCCTCTGAATCCACGATTCCGCAGCGGTCCTTGCCGATAAGCCGATACTTGCTCGCATTACCATCGGCTTCTCGCTGGTTGTATGCAAGCCCCATAAGGTTGTATCGGACAAACACCACCGCAGTATCCTTGTCAAGAAGCCCTTTCTCCTTGTTGTCCACCAATTCTTCTGGCCAAACACCTTCCTTGTTGAGAATCAGGGTAAGAGCCGTCGCCGCATTGGAAACCAACTCCTGGTTCTTAGCCTTCTTCGCTGACTTCACAACCTTGGAATATCCCACCATAGATGCAGCAGCAAGAACAGCGATGATTCCCATCACCACAAGCATCTCAACCAATGTAAATCCACTTTTCTTCATTTTTCTCTCCTTCTTACTAAACACTAACAACTAACCACTAACAACTACTTCCCCGTACTCATGAACTTGATGTCGTCAGCCATCCATTTCACCGCCTTCTCATACTGATCGGAATGCTCATTCTTGAACTGCTCCAAATCCACCCACGGAGGGAACGTCAATCCGTCTGCGCCTGACGACCACAGTATGTAGGTTTGATAAGGCGCTGGAGAATAGTAATAGAACTCCCTTCCCCATCCATCCTTAACAGTAAACGTATTTAGCGGATATCCACTGCTTCCGGAACGGTGGGAACCGCCAGCCGAATACAGATTGAACGATCCAGCATCCTTTACTGCCGGCAAGCCACTCTTGCCACCATTTCCAATATACATTCCAAAGAATTTGACTTGTCTTCCGCTCACTATTCCCTGAAGATTCGGCAGCCACCGAGCACATGCCGCCTGGCTTGGAATGAGGTCAATTTGCCAATCGTCCTCACTATCCATAATATCGCAGAACTCCTTCCATGTCTCATAGGCGATTCCTGAATTCATGCGTGGCGGCAAGGGATTGAACTCCGTCCACTGTCGGTAATTATCAATGGAATTGTTGAATGCTTCTTCTTTGTTTCCACCCTTGCTTCCTTTTGCGCAATCAAGCATGAACCGGTAACGCGGAAGCAGGAAGGACATCAAACCATATCGAAACAAGGTTAGACGCTTCGAATCGACCTCTTCCTGATACTGGTTGAGAAACCCAGGGTTCTCAAGCGACTGCCATGTCATTGACAAGAGGCTCTCCACATGATCTTTAGCGCTTCCGCTGAAAATATCCGCCTCAAACGCACTCTGAATGGCCGCCCTGAATGTATCGTAGTCATCCTTCATCCCGCTCGGCGGAGGACACATCGCCGCCACCGGTTGCGCCAAACACGCAGCTCTCACCTGTTCCCAAATAAGAGAGCTGTCGTCTATTTGATTGTCGTCTGTCTGAACAGTCTTGCGTTTATCATCAACCTTGCGGTAGATGTTGCGCGATGCTCCCTGAAGAGGAACCGGCGGATATGATCCGAATGTCGCATAGTAGCCGGAAAGACAGTTCTCCAGCTTCTGCATGCGCGACACCGTCTCCTGCTGATCGGTGGCCCCGCCGGCAATGCCGGAAAGTCTAAACACAATGGCCATCAGCGATACGACCACGACCGTCACTATAAGCAGCTCTATCAACGTAAAGCCGGATTTATGCAACTTTCGCACTGGCTTTCTCCTACTAACTACTAACCACTAACCACTGACCACTGACCACTAACTACTAACTACTAACCTTACATTCCTGCTCCGGCACCAGAGACGCTGGAGATGATCTTGATCATCGGGAGGAACATTGCGATAACGATCGTACCGACCACCACAGCGAGGAAGATGATGAGAGCGGGTTCGATGGCTGCCGTAAGACCTGCCACGGCGTTATCCACTTCGTCGTCGTACGTGTTTGCGATACGCGTAAGCATGTCCGCCAAGGCACCAGTCTCTTCACCGACCTGCACCATCGAAACCACCATCGGCGGGAACACGCCGGAGGCTGCGAGAGGATCGGTCATGGATTCACCTTCCTTCACGGCATCATGAACGGTCTGAAGGGCGTTCGCGATCACGCGGTTGCCCGCCGTGTCGCGCACGATCTGGAGCGCCTGGAGAATCGGCACGCCGGAGGCGAGAAGCGTTCCGAGCGTACGCGTCACCTGCGAGACGGCGGTACGCTTCACGAGCGTACCGGTGACGGGCACTTTAAGACGCATTACGTCCAGGAAATACGCGCCGCCCTTCGTATGACCGATGACCTTGTAGATTACGATTAGCGCACCTACCCCAGCCGCTATCTGCAGACCGTTGTTCTGCACGAAGTCGGAAACGCCCATGACGAACTCGGTAATTGCAGGAAGCGCGGCATCGCCGAGAATGTCGGAGAACACCTGCTTGAACTTCGGAATGACCGTAGTCAAGAGGAACGCCGTGATGCCGATTGCGGCGAGAAGAACCACGGATGGGTAGATCATCGCGCCCTTGACCTTGTTCTTGATCTTCTGGGCCTTTTCTGCGAACTCGGCCAAGCGGTTCAAAACGACTTCGAGCACACCGCCCGCCTCACCGGCCTTCACCATGTTTACGTAGAGGTTGTCGAAGATCTTGGGATACGCCGTAAGCGCCTCGGAGAACGTTCCGCCGCCGGAGATGCTTTCCGCAATACCGTTCAAGCATGCACCCATTGCAGGAATCTGGTTCTGCTTCTTGAGAACCTCGATGCAGCGCATGAGGGGAAGACCGGCGTTCACCAGCGTTGCAAGCTGTCGCGTAAAGGTCGTAAGATCCTTCGGCTTTATGCGTCCCTGCAGGAAGGACGGCATCTTGATGTTGATCTTGATATCCTTGTTGAGGGAGCCGCCTTTCTTAGCGGGAGCGGCAGCCTTCTTCGCCGCTGGCTTCTTGCCGGCAGCGGCTGGAGCCGCGCTCTTCACCTCACCGATGGCGCTCGGAAACAGCCCCGCCGCGCGAACCGCAGCTATAGCCTGTGCGCGGTCTGCCGCGTCAATGGTACCCTTCTGCTCTTTGCCCTGAGCATCCATCGCGATGTATTGAAATTTCGCCATTGTTTCCCCTCAACTGATTGTAGATCTTTGTTTGCCGCCGATTATACGGAATCACGCCGCATAAATCAAGTGCTATTCCTTAATTGAAACGGCCCATCTCCGTGAACTTCGCATAGCGCTTTTCGAGAAGTTCCTCGACGGGAAGCTTCTGGAGCTCCTTGAGAGCCGCCACGATGGACTTCTTGAGGTTTGCCATGAGGTTCTTCTCAGGGATGATTTCGTCTATCGCACCAAGCTTCTCGAGTTCCGGAGCGGTGATCTTGAGCGCCGCCGCCGCCTCGGGCGCCCTTGCGCCGTCGC
>SUVZ01000053.1 GCA_015061765.1 Lentisphaerota bacterium | reverse complement strand
AGGGATTCGAACCCCCGATACCCGTGAGGGTATGCATGATTTCGAGTCATGTGCATTCAACCAGGCTCTGCCACCTCTCCGTTGAAAACGCGGCATAGGATATCATATACGGCATTCTAAGTCAAGAAGTAATTAGAAAAAAGCAGATTTCTTGCTGTAGTGTGAGAACGTGAGCGAACCTGATCAGTTGCGCTTAATTTCGCAAGTCTTCAGCCTCTAATGGACATCGATTTTCGGTCGCCGTGGGTGCCCCCCTCAGAAAAACCATTTCGCGCAGGCGAGGAGCCCCTGTTTCCATGGCACCCGGTGCGAAACACCAGTTTTGCCGGCGAATTCGTGCAAGTGGGCGCAATACCATTCATAGTTCCTGACGAGCGCGTCCTTGTTTGAGAAGCGAGGCTTGAAGTCGAGCATGCGTTCCGCCTTTTCAATGGACACAAAACTGTCCGTCGATGCCGTCTCATACACCCATGGATAGAGTGGGGAAAGTTTGAGGGCCTCCAGTATTCGAAGAATGAAGACGATCGGTTTCACCGGTAGACCTCTTATCCTCTTCCCGAATCCGGCCTTATCCAACACCGCCTGGTAGTCTTCACGCATCGTGGTGAAATCCTTGGCTCCGATGTTGAATTCCGTGTTTATCCTGTCGTCTGGATAGGTCATTGCGTTCCAGATGGCGTCGCAAAGATCCTCAACATCCATCAGCTGATAGCGGTTGTTTCCGCTGCCGATCATCGGGAAGTCGTGTCCGGTATACGCCCAATCGTAGAAGAGGGCGAACACGCCAAGACGTTCCGGGCCAATGAAACTTTTCGGACGTATCACGCAAACCGGCTGCCCTTCGGAACGGGCCTTGCGGCACACGTCCTCCGCCTCGATCTTCGCCACGCCGTACGGACCTACACCGATGAGCTCATCGTTCTCGTATATCGGATGCTTCTTTGGCACGCCATATACGGCAGTCGACGAAATCTGCACAATGCGATTTACGCCATACCTGCGTGCCGACGCCAGGACATTGCGGATGCCGTCCACCTCCGTTGTGCGGATGTCCTCGGGGGAATACAACGGCAGCGCCGCTGCACAGTTCACCACGGCATCGCACCCTTCAGAAATACGATCGACAGCGGCGGCGTCGCGCACATCGCCAAGCGTGAACTTCAGCCACGGTTCGGACTTCTCTGGATAATCGAAATCCGCAATATCCAAAACACGTATCTCCTTCACGGCGTTTTCGCGAAGCTTGCGAATGAGATTGATTCCCAAAAAGCCGCTTCCTCCCGTAACCAAAACCGTCATCGTTTATCCTCCATTGAACTTTCCACCGGCTTGGTAAGAACCGAAACCACCGGTGCCGACAGCACAAACACGGCATCTACACCGCCGATTGTGGCGTACCTTCCACCTTCGGGAGTCGCCGAACCTATCAGCATCCGCCTCAACGACGAGGTTTCGTCGCTAAGCTCAAAAGATATCGTGTACGCAGGACGGTTGAACCCGCAGCGCGCAAAATCCTCTGCGCGAAGGACTACAGCCTCCACTCGATCCGCCACGATGCCGGACTCTACAAGCGACACAACATCCTCCTGAAACCTTGCGTTCCACGCATCACCGGCGGCGGTTTTCACAGGGATGTTCCTGATGCGCTCTCGACAGCAGCGAATCATGGTTTTACTCAACAGATCCGCAAGTCTCACATCCTGCATCATCATGTTGCCGAAAACATAACGTGTATTGAAGTTGGTTACTGAGGTTCCTATCGATACCATCAGCGCCCCGTCGCTCCCTTCTGGCAGCAGTTCCACGCCCCGCAGAGAGAGCACCTTGGCGAGAAGCCGTTCGACAACCTTTGCATCGGCAGAGGCATCGACGGGCGACACCATCATCCACGGCGCTGCTGTACTCCGCCTGGAAACCACGTATGCAGGAAAGCCCTCTGACACTGACAGCGATGTCACATGGGATGCCTCAACGGGGAATATCCGAGTGTCCTCCAACTCTTTCTGCCTGAGCCTGCACCGTTCCAGCAATTCCGAACGAACATGGACGACAGCACCTTCAGGTGTCAATGCCAACACTAAATTGGTACCGTCTGCTACACCGAAAACAACCTTCTCTATCGCACCGAACGTATCCCGGAGCGAAACCGCAAACCCCTCGTCCTCGCCGAGTCCATGAACGGATCCCGCGTCCGCAACATAGTCTACAACCTGTGCAGAGCACAGTTCCCCGATCAAAGCCTCCACCGCACGCCTGTCCGCAGGGGCGTCCATTGGATTGGCGATGCGCCACTGCCCGTCTGCTTTCGCGAGACGGGTCAACGGCTCACCTGCCACCTTCAATCCAAACCCAACCACTTCCGAGGGCTTGATGACAAACAGCTGACGACGGCGAAATTCCACCAGCGGACGCATCAACTCCTCTGCAACGGCGGCTGGCACGGTGAACACACCCTTGTGTCCATGTCGGCTCACATAGACCTCATCTCCCGATGCGGTGGCACGCCCGACTGAAAATGTATCGCGTACATTTCCATCTGAAATCGACACGGCGCAGCGGGGTGCGGCAAGCCCAAAGTCGCGGGGGGAGCGCCCTAAAGCCGCCATGTCCAATTCGGTAAGTCCATGCCCGATCTCCGCGAACACCACTGCGTCCGTCAGTCGCTTTACGGATGCTTCGTCAGCCTCGGCGGAAATGGGCGACTCAATTCGCCATCTGCCGTCTGTCCGTACAATGGCTACATGCTCACGGCTTCCATTGTCGCCGGTTCGACGCTCGATATCGACTCTCACAACCCCATGAACATCAATGGCCGTCAGTCCGTCATTGGCAGAGACTGCAGATGTGCCATTGGTGTCCGGCAGCAGGAAAAGAGCGAGCGCAAAAATCGCACTCCACAGGAGAAAGAACATTATCGCCTTGCGGTTTCTCATTTGAAACTCCTTCTTCTGCGAATCATCCACAAGCCGGCAAACATCACAACAGCGAACGGGACAGCCACGGTGGAATACACAAGAAAACGAATGCGTGAGGCCCGGTCCATCCTCACCGAGAGAACATTTGAGGGGGCGCCCACCGCGCCGGATACATCCATGCCAACGAGCCATGCGATTGAATTCAGGAAGAGATCACGGTTGGCATTTGCCCTGGAATGGAGCGCGCCGTTGAGGAAAAAAGAGGGATCTCCTATCGCCACCAGCCGAGCCGGACGTATGGCAAGGTCGCTCCGAAGCGCAGCGCCCTTCTCCGCCGCGACAGCGAACGCATACTTACCGGACGGGCAAAGTGCCGACACCGAGAATCCATGCTGATTCGGCGCTGACGCCAACGGCACCGAATAGCGGTTCGCCCCATTCGCGAAAAGCACCGCCGATCCATGAAGATGCGTCGAAACCGCATGCTCTCCAAAATCAGACACTATTATGTCCGATCCGTCCGTGGTCCCGACATGCTCCGACTCTTCGGCGACAGGCACAATGCCGATTCTATCCAATATCATCCTTATTCCAGTGTCGGGACGGCCCGAGTCGGCGACGAGAATCCTGCCCCCATGTGCGATAAACAATCCTATATCCCGAAGTTCAGCCGTCGAAAACGGAGTGCGTGCGCCGACGATAACCAGCACTGAGCAGTCTTTGGGCACCGAAGACGTGAGGGAATGGTGCGTGCCTACCCTATACCCCTCTTGGCGGAGGGCTCTCGCCGCATCACCCAGGCCAGACGGACCGTAATCGCCAATAGACGGCTCTCCGTGGCCTACAGTGAAAAGAACCGTCTCGGATTTAGCAGGCATCGAAAGCCGCTGAACCGCAGAGGCGCAGACACTTTCGTCGAAGTCCTTTACCGGTACGACAATGCGACGCCGTCCTGCTGAAAACACGATGGTATCCTCGCCCGCTCCGGCTCTCACTAGCCTGACGGCGGCATTGGGATCCCATCTGGGATCTACAAACTCACATGTAATTCCGGCTCCTGCCACAGAACGCGACTCTGACTCGACCAACCTCAGTAGACGGGCAACGGGCAGGAATCCTGAAGATTCTCGCCGCATAAATGCGGATATGCGCACGGGATGCGATATCTCCGAGAGTATCTCACGAGTACGGGCGGAGAACGAGGCGGTGCGGACGGCTCCAGGCCATTCAACCATGAAATCCAGACGAAGCGCAAGCGCAGACATCAACACCGCCGAGAGGAGAGCCGAAAGAATCGCCGCATACGACGACAGCTTGAGCACAAGCCTGCCGTCTCCGGCAATGCGTCGCAGCGCTAGTGCCTTTGACGCCGCAAACAAGGCAGAAATCATAAAGGCGAATGCCACGACCGCAGCGCCAAAAGAAAAGAATCCATCCGAAGCATCCGTTATCCGCGCAATCACAGGAGACTCCGCAAATTTCATCCTCGCTGCAGGACTCCATGAGATCAACGCCCGATAAACGGCGTACGGCAAAGCATACGTCATAGCCATGGAAGCGACCGCAGCCGACATGGCGTTGCGGAAAAACACTCCTGTCATCGAGCCTATCGCGGTCAAAGGAAGAGCCAGCACAGCCAATGCGGCAAACGCCGGAAGAAATCTGACTACGCTTAGTTGAGAGGAAAGGGCCGGGGAATTGCAGGGTAGGATGAACAATGGAACTACAAGCGCAAGAGCCACAGACATCATCACCGCCAAATACGATGCAGCAAATCGACCGATGGCAAACACCCTTTCTGGAACAGGGACGACAAGATCGGCCTCCATTCGCTCTTCATTCCCGTCTTCACTCCATAACCGCATCGTCAACAGCGACGTCAAGAGAGGCAATACGTTTGCGACGGAAAGGGCCCAAATGGACGGGGCCGATACCGCAGTTCCCTCGGCGGCGAAAAGCCCATTGGCGAACAGTGCGCCCGTCGCTGCAAAAAAAGCCGCTGCCGCAAACAGCGTCGTCGTCTGCCTTGCAAGCCGTGTCAAGGTGCGAAACGTCACAATCATAGGCAGTTTCATGAGACCACGCCCCCCTTAAGCTCAACCGCACGTGCACCAATGCGGGCAAAACATTCGGTTTCATGTCCGGAAACCACAATGGCAGCAAAAACGCTGAACGATGAGATCATAGACACCACAGCCTCACGGGAAGAATCGTCCAGTCCTGCAAAGACATCGTCCAGCAACAGCAGTCTAGGCCGGAGAAGAACGGCATCGGCCAACGCCACACGCTTGCGTTGTCCACGTGAAAGAGTGCCGATGACAGATCCGGCCAAGCCATCCAACCCACAGATTGACATCGCTTCGCGAACACGATGGGGTATCTTGCGGGATTGTTCGCCCTTCAGCTTTGCGCGATATTTGAGATATGCCTTCACGGTGAGATCGTCATCGGCAGGCGCGGATTCGCCAAGCCAGCCCAGATGCCGTCTATGGCGCACAGGCTCGGCAAGGATATCCACTCCGTCAAAAGCCGCCGTTCCTGACGAAGGCATCCATATTCCTGCCAAAATCTTCAAAAGCGTGGTTTTGCCTGCACCATTTGCACCGGTAATCGCAACAACCTCACCTGACGCGACCGAAAATGTGACGTCGGAAAGGATGCTTTTGCCGCCTCTTGAGAAACTGATATTCCTTACCTCAAACATGGTGCGTTATTTTATCAAAAAAAACGCTTGCACGCCATACCGCGATATGATATATTATGCGCCGTTTTTCCCCCATTGCTCGGGTGGTGAAATTGGCAGACACGCATGCTTGAGGTGCATGTGGAGAGATCCTTGCGGGTTCGAGTCCCGCCCCGAGCACCATTAATCCACTTAATGAAAGATGCGAGGGAATCAAATGCATGAATTTGCGGTGGGATTCTGGAGCGGTCAAACAGGACAGACTGTAAATCTGTTGGCATAGCCTTCCAAGGTTCGAATCCTTGTCCCACCACCATTGAAAAGACGCGGCAAAACCGCGCCTTTTTTTTTTGTACGTGGGACATGGTACAACATCTGAAGAGTAAGCCTCCAAAGAGTCTGGTTAGGGGAAACCGGAAAATTGAATACAGGTTTACAGTCGCTTGATCGTCTCAGTGATTTCGTTTCTAAATTATCTGTCGCTGTTGGTCATGTCGCAGAAAAATATAATTAACAAAATACCTTGACAAAAAAAAAAGCTGTGTGTTATAGTACGGAATGTTTCTTTTCTTAAGGAGGAACTTCATGAGGAATGCGCTGAATTCGCGGTGTGAACGGAAATGTGTACTTTTCCGCTCACAGAAAAAGAAGGGAATATACCCCGCCAATGGGATAGCAACGGGAAAAAGGGATATGAATACCAACAGACGCGATTTTCTCAAGGGAACGGCATGGATGGGTGCGGCTGCCGTTGCCGCAGGCTGCATGAGCGCAAAGCAAGGCCCGGGATTCGGAGCGGGCGGTTCGATGTTTGGTTTCGTCGCCAAGCCTATGGGCAAAATCCGCGTCGGCGTCGCGGGGGTTGGCGAGCGCGGAAAGGATGCTGTCCACCGCATCTCCAGCATTCCCGGGGTGGAAGTGGCGGCTCTCTGCGATGTCAGGCAGTGTGCTGTCGATGGCTTGCAGAAGTGGCTGAAGGACACAAAGCGTCCTGCCGCCAAGGAGTTCGTCGGCAAGGATGCCTACAAGGCGATGTGCGATTGGGATGGCGTCGACTGCATCTACAACACGACTCCGTGGGAATTGCACGTTCCGATAGCCCTTTATGCGATGCGGGCCGGGAAGCATGCTTTTGTGGAGGTTCCGAGCGCTTTTACGGTCGATGAGTGCTGGGAGCTTGTCGAGACTTCCGAAAAGACGCGCATGAACTGCATGCAGCTCGAAAACTGCTGCTACGGCGAGGCCGAACTTCTCGCGCTCAACATGTGCCGTCTGGGCTTGCTCGGCGAACTGGTCCACGGCGAGGGCGCGTACATCCACGATCTTCGCGCCCGCAGCTACAACGATCTCGGCAAGGACGCCTACGCATACTGGAACCATTGGCGTTTGCGCTGGAACACCGTGCACAAAGGCAACCAGTACGTTACGCACGGACTCATCCCGCTCATGCAGAACATGGGGATAAACCGCGGCGACCGTTTCGACTATCTCGTGTCTCTCGAATCGAACCAGTACAATTTCGAAGCGTACGGCAAGGCCGCATATCCCGCCGGCGATTGGCACCATAGGTGCAAGGTGCAGATGGGCGACATGAACACCACGCTCGTGAAGACGGCAAACGGGCGTTCGATCATGATCCAGCACGACGTTTCGTCCCCGCGTCCGTATTCGCGCATCAACAGGATCACCGGCACGAAGGGATCGTTCACCGGCGGGGCGTTCGTGTACGGCAAGGATGCCCTTCAGTGCGAATGGCCAGTCCGTTTCGGATGGGAGGAGAAACCGGGCGCAGGCGTACACGACTATTTCACGGAGGAACGCCAGAAGGAACTCCGCGAGGAATACATGCATCCGTACTGGAGGCAGGCCGGGGAAATCGCCAAGAAGGTCGGCGGACACGGCGGAATGGACTTCCTTATGGATTTGCGCTGGGCCTACTGCCTCCAGAACGGCATTCCGCTCGACACGAACGTGTACGATCTCGCCGCTTCGTGCTGCATCGGCGAACTTTCCGAAAGATCGGTGCGCAACCGTTCGAATTCCGTTGACGTGCCGGATTTCACCAAGGGCGAATGGAAGAACCAGAAACCGTTCGGGATCGAGACCGTCGATCTTTCCAAAATAGGCGGGCTTGGCATCGATCAGGTCAAGAAGAACAATGCCGCTCTGGAGGTCTGAGGGCCAGGTTTCATCCCAAACGCGATTCGAACACGAAGAAAGGTGCAGGACTATGACATTGAGACTGCTTATCGCAACATCTCTCGCCGCATGCGCGGCATTCGCAGACGAAAATAAAGTGGCGGCAAGCGACTGGGACGTGGATATTGCCTCAGGCGAATGGTCTGACCCCGCAAACTGGTCGGATGGATTGGTTCCGGCGGACAAATGCACCGCCGCGAAGATAAACGTGAGTGGAGCAAAGTCGGGGATCGGCACCGAAGTGCTTCTTCCCGATGCGACGAACCATATCAACTACCTGCATCTCCTGCACGTCAATCCCTCGGCCATAACCCTGAACGGCAAAGGCCGCACGTTTTCGATGGGCGAGCTGTCGGAAGGGGATTTTGCACGCGGATTGAACGACAACAACGGATCGTTCTATCCGTTTCGCATAATGTCGGAATCGACATCCAGCTCATCCGCGTTGGACGTGGAAAGGACCGATGCGACGAACGGACATCTCGAGCCGGTACTTGAATGGCGCGATGCGCTCTTGCGCACTTCGTCGCAGGATCCAAGGAGCATAAAGCTCGATTTCATTTCCGGACTGTTCGATTTCAATGTCGGCGGATGCGGAAAATGGATCTTCAACTTTGCGCCCCATCCAATTTCGCGTGCCGAGGCATTGGTCAGCAATGCGACAATCAAGTGCGCCACGGCGAATATGTCTCTTGCCGCAACGAACTCTTCATTTGCGGTTTTGGAAGGTGGATGCGTCGAACTGCACGGCAACTTCAAATACGGGAATCAAGCAAGATACGACTATGCCGGAACGAACAGCCTTGCCGTCAAGGATGGCGGTCGGATCGTCGGTGTCGCTTCCGGCAATGCGCCCGAATTTGCGGCAGGTTCCGTGTTGGGGCCGCTTCGCCGCCATGAAATCGAGTTTGCCGGAAACGAGACTGCGATAGACCTTGTGCAGTTTGCCGGATGCTATTTTGAAGGAAATACATCGGTAAAGATATCGGATGGTGTCGATGTCGCTTTTCCTGTCGTCATCGGTCTCGGGAAAACTGCTTTGTCCCGAAAAGAGGAAATGTTGTGCGACATGCTGATTGAGGGGGATGATTCGGTTGTCGGTCTGCCGACTGAAAAAGACGCCAAATTCAATGTCGGCGATGCCGCATATGCTTCGAACCGTGTTGTGATGACCGGAGGACGCATCCGTCCGCTCCATCCGTCGGGCACAGGTTCTTTTTCGATCAATATCGCCAATGGTCCCGCATCAGACGCCTTGTTTGACATGCGGGGAGGCGATATCGACCTTTGGGTCACAAACAACGGCAATCCGTATGTCAATTGCGGCATCAAAATAGGTCCGGGAAACGGCGAACTCAGGGTGTCGGGCGGACACATCTTCTGCGGTGACATAAACGTCGGCAAGAACCAGGAAGTGAATAAGACAGAAGGTACCCTTCACCATACTCAGCGATTCAGGATGACAGGAGGCACCGTAACTTGCAACCGCCTGTATTTGGGCACAAGCAGCAATTCCGAGGTTGCAAGTTACGGTGCCTCCAGTATCAGGATGCATATGTCGATCTCGACGGGGGAGTTTTGGAAGCCTCCCATGCATTCGTCAATTCGTCGGCGCTGTTCGACAGCACGGGGTATGCGCACGGCTATCTCACGGCGGACGGCGGCACGATAAAAGCCCGTTATGGGAATCAGAACATCATACAGGATTTTGATACGGCGGAATTAGGTCCCAAGGGCTTGAGTGTTGATGTTGCGAATCTTGCCATCTCCATCAGCCAGTCGTTTTCGGACAAAAACGGCGAAAGGGGTACGCTGAGGTTGTGCGGCACGACCGGTTCCGTCACGCTGAAACCCGATCGCTACCATACCGTTTCAACTACGGTTGTAGACAAGGTCAGTCTGCTTTTCGCGTCAAATACGACGCTTCGCACTACGCTTGTCATTGCCAATGGAGGTACGGTCAAGCTTGAAGGCGACGTAGACGAACTGACGGTCGACGGTATGGCGGCATCGAACGGTACGCTTGCGATCGATCCGGGCGATGTGGTGCGTGTGCGCGGCACGGACATATCCGTCGACGGCTTGAAGATCAAATTCTCGTCCACACCGGCTTCCGGACAGCTTTTGGACGTGTTTGCGTTTGATGGAGACGTTACTTCCGATCTTTCGGTGAAGAGGGCGCTGCGCAAATTGAAACTTGATTCCGCTCCTTCCGGAAATTACGGACATTTCTCCATGTCATACGATGAAGCGACCGGAAAGACGACGGTCTCGGTTTCGGTGGAGAAAGAGAGCGCTCCTCTCGGCGATTCGGCCAAAACGGTGTGGAACGGTCCCGAGTGGAATTCTTCAGGATGGTCCGCCGGCGTGCCTTCTGCGGCGAGTCTCGCATCGTTCTCCAATCCTGGCGCATCTCCGGACGTCGTCGTTCCCTCCAAAGCGGAGGTAGGTGCAATTGAAGTTTCTTCTGGCGTATCTTATGCGCTTTCGGGAGAAGGATTGTCCGTTTCGTCCGTAAAGGGAGCAAGCTTCCTGAATGTTACTTCAGGGTCAGTTCTCTTCGATGTGCAAATGGAACTCTTGCATGTCCTGCCGCTATCTTTGAGCGCCGGAACGGAAGTTTCGTTCATGAAGCCGATCCTGTTTGGCGGTATCGAAAAAACGGGCAAGGGGCGGCTGATTCTTGGGGCGGCAAACCAGTTGGCGGAACCGCTTGTCGTGGGCGGCGGACGGAATGTGGTGGCGGCACCGGGAGCGTTGCCTGATTCCGGGACGACGTTGACGGACGATACCGTCGAGTTCATGAATGCTGTCGATGGAACGGCAATGACGGTGACGTCGCCATTCGTCCTCAAGTCCTCCGAATCGCCGACGAACGCTCTTGTCGTAAAGACCGACAGCGATGTGCGGTTCGACGATTTTTCGGTGTCGAAAGGCGCACTCGTCAAGCGTGGCGCGGGGACGATGACGGTGCGGGCGTCCAAGGACAAAGAAACGGTGCTTTTCAGCGGCCTCGGAGTCGGTTCCGCCGCAAACAATGTCATCAAGAGCAATACTGAAGTGCTGGAATTTGCGGACGATGGTTCTGCGCCTGATGTGAGCGGAGGTCAATACGCAGGATTCAGCGTGGCCGAGGGTGCCGTAGTCGTATCCGGCGAAGACGGGGACAAGGAAGTGGATTTGAGTACGGCTGTCTGCGTAGGTCTGAACGTCTCCGGCGATTCCGGCACGTTTGTGCAACCGATCCTTACGTTCGACAACGTGAAAGTCCGTTCCGTTACCTCCGGACACTGGATGATCGGCCAGCGGCTGAACGCGCCTGGAGTGGCGGTGCATTCGCCGGCTCTTTGCGCGATAGGCGGTTCGGATGTGGAATGCGGCAATATCCGCGTTGGTGAGGACGCTATTTATGACGGCGCGTTTCCCGTCATTGCGGCGACCAATTCCTCGGTGCACAGCTTAAATTCGATAAGCTTCTATGCACGCGGTTCCCAGCCGGGAAGTACCGCCGTGCGTCTGCGCTTCCGCGACTCGAAATTGGGCATCACGGGCACGGGCGGCGGCAATCACGGCTTCAAAATACATGGTGACATCGACGCCGATTTCGACAACAGCTTTTTCGGAGGCATCAACGATGCTGGTATTCTGCACTTCAACGATTATTCGCGCGGAGAGATGTCGTTCCGCAACGGAAGCGTTTTTTCCGTCGGGAAAATGTGTCAAGACACCGGTTCCGCATCGAGGAGAGTGGATTTCGTGTTCGACAATGCCGAATGGAGATGGGGCGACGGGGATATGACGCTCTTTCTCCTTGCAAGCGGCGCATACAACAACGAAGGCGCTGGACTTAGGAGCACGCGCCATGTCATAATGAGCGGGACGGGCATCGTCCTCAAGCCCGGCGCCGGGAATACGTTTGCCACCGAGGTGCCTTTCGAGGGCGAAGGCGGGCTTGTCTGCGATGGCGAGGGAACTGTCAAATTCATGAACGGCAGCTACCAGTTCGGCGGACTTCTCGATATCCGTTCGGGAACCGTGGATATTTCCCAGGCTGGTGCGATATCAGCCGTGCAGGCGAGAGGCTCCGGTGTTCTTAAAGGTGGCGACATCGGTACGCTGACGCTCAAGGCAAACTTTGCGGACGGCGTTATTTCGGGCGTTCCGGTGCTGGACGGCACGAAGGCGGATGTGGCCATAGTCGATCTCGGACTTGCCGCCGACGCGATTCTTCCTCCGCTTGCGGAATGCCGCAACATGCTTGTGGCTACATATCCTGCCGGTTCCAAGCCGCAGATCAGAAAGTGGAAAATCGCCAATGCCGGAAGCGTGCCTGTCAATGGCCGATTCACGGCGGCGGACGGTGAAGTGCGCATCACTTTCTGGAACGGTCTTTTCAGGGTCATAGTACGCTGATCGATATCATGGTAGCCGGTTCGGAAATGAAAAAAGAAATCTTCCTGTTTGCCGTAGTTTCAGCCATCGCCGTCAGGGCGGCATGGTTGCCTGCCAATGCACCGGATTCGGCCGTCGCCGACGGAGCCGCAGATGCCAAAATCGAGATTGCGGGAGATTCCGCCGCCGCAGCGGTGCGCATATCCTCAAGTTCGCCGCTCACGTTCGTGCGCATGCGCTGGAATTGGCGCTTCGGCGGCGGATCGAAGTTCTTTGGCGGCGATTGGGAGCGTACCTACGGAATGACGGGATGGACATCGCTTGCCGATGCAGGCCCTTTGCCATGGTATTTCATCGAGCATGGCGAAGACGGCACGCGCTGCATGGGCGTCAAGGTCCAGCCGAACGTGTTTGCGTCGTGGAAACTTTCGAAGGACGGAATTGAACTTGTTCTCGACTGCCGGGCGGGATCCAATCCCGTGGAACTTGGCGGACGGGTTCTCGACGCATGTACCATCGTCGCTCGTGATGCTGTCCGAGGAGAATCTCCGTTTGTCGCCGCCAAGGCATTTTGCCGGGCGATGTGCGACAGGCCTCGCCCGGTAGCGGCTCCCGTGTACGGCTACAACGATTGGTATTGTGCATACGGACGCAACACCGCCGCCGGTTTTCTCGATGACGCGAAAGCGGTATTGGCGCTCGCCGACGGGCTTGCCAACAGACCGTTTGCCGTTGCGGACGATGGATGGCAGGAGGAGGACGGATGGCGCGGCGTGAACGGCCGCTGGGGCATGCCGATGCCGAGACTTGCCGAAAAGCTCAAGGCGATGGATGTCAGGCCGGGGCTTTGGTACCGTCCGCTCAAGCACTTCCAGAAGGATCCCACGAAGAAGGTTGTGGCCCGGACGATAGCCGGAGACATAGCCACATTCCGGTCTTGGGGGTACGAGCTTCTGAAGATCGACTTTCTCACCTTCGATTGGTGCCGCAGGTGGAATCTCCGCACCGAAACTCCCGTCGTGGAAAAGCTCGAATGGTCGGACCGTACGCGCACAACGGCGGAAACCGTTCTGGGGCTTTACCGCGCCATGCGAAATGCCGCCGGAGACGATGTGGTCATCATCGGCTGCAATGCCATCGACCACTTTGCAGCCGGACTTTTCGAGGTGCAGCGCACGGGCGACGATACGAGCGGATGCGATTGGGCTCTTACGAAACTGTGCGGCCCGAACGCTCTCGGAATGCGGGCGCACCATCACGGAACGTTCTACCAGCAAGACGGCGACTGCGTTGGGCTCTCTTATGCGGGAGCCATCGATTGGGCGAAGAATCGCCAGTGGATCGATCTGCTGTCGCGTTCGGGCGGAGCGTTTTTCGTTTCGTGGCACCGTCCGTTCCTTGACGATCTGGCGAAGGATGCGTTGCGCGCAGCTTTTGCCCGCGCCTCCGTAGCGCAACCCGCCGCAGAGCCGATAGACTGGATGGATGAAACCTCGCCAAAGGAGTGGAATTGCGGCGGCGAGCTTGTGCGCTACGATTGGGATGCCGTTTCCGCAAAACCCGTGCCTCCGACACGCTTCATCGTGCTTGGCGACATCCACTACTGCAACGCCGCCGACAGGGGTGATCCCGCAGAAGCGAGGATTTCCCGTCTTGTCGAGGATGTCAGGAAGAAAAAAATCGAATATGATTTCGTTGTGCACGTTGGTGACATAGTCCATTGCCAAACTGGCCATGC